>PKCQ01000656.1 GCA_002862265.1 Planctomycetaceae bacterium
CATATCGCGCTCGGACACAATTTGAACCGAGAAGACCCGTCAGCTGTTCTGTGTTGGCCACGAGCCGAGCGATGGAGAACTTCGTCCACTCGTCCGCGTCTGAATGCGTGTTGAATCGCACACCTTGCTCGGTGAAGGACGAGGCCAGGAGAGAGTCCCAATAAACCTTGACGGCTGATCGGATTTCCCCCTGTCGCTCAAGATTCCAGCCGACAATAGCCCCCGCCCAGCCTAAATCTTGACGCTGACGCACCACTTCGCCAGCAACTTTACTTGCCGTGGCCCAGTCTTGAGTTGGCCAGTCCGTCCTGCTGCCGAGCGCCTGTAATACCGCACGACGTTGATGCGTTTCTGCTAATTCCGCATCAAACAAGATTCGCGAATAGTCGGGAAACCATGGCGCCTCTGCTGCCTCGCTAAGTTCCCTTTTTGCGATTCCTTGAACCGGTTGTTGCAAGCAGCAATCCAACAGGTCACAGCTTACTGCCGCGGGGCTCCAATTTGCACTCCGCATCACAGTAAGCGCCTGCGCATAGTCTTCACTCGCTAAATGCGAGAAAATCTCAGGCAGACTGCCTGAACTATCATTGCTTCTCGGAAGTTGTGCCGACAACCAACCACGAAACCTCTGCTCGTCTGCACGCATCAAAACCGTACCTAGCGTGTCGACGCGTGATTCAGCCGCGCCACGCAACATCTGTTTCCGGACCGGTCGAAACTGATCGACAACGTCATGCAGAATTGCTTCGGCCAGCGTACTTCCAACCGGGATCCAATCGCCGCCGCCGTGGTACCAGTAGAGAAGCTCGCCCAAGGTGTTTTCCGCGGTCACACGAACGCAGATCCAATCACCGTATTCGTTGCCGAGAATCGGCAACGTGTCTGGCAACATGAATCCTGGCCAAACCATGCTTGGGGCCGGTGCGCAGAGCTCTTCAGCTGATGTGCATTGCCGCATCATGCCAGGCAATAACAATCCTTTTGTGTCATGATCGAACCAAGCCTGCCAGCTTGCGTCAAGCTCTAAGTGGTAAACCTCAGCAAGTTGTTCGGATGGCTTCATTTGCGAATCGCCAAATAAACTCGAGACAGCCCCGATTCGCGGGCCCAATCATAAGCCTGAACAAAGTAGTCAGCTTGCACTTCAGCTGCAGGATCAATAATCACAGGTAGATCGCTACCGACGCTTCCAATTGCTCTAAAGCGAACGTGAAGTTCTTGCCAGTTCGCTAGCTTGACTTCGTTCAAGACCGCAAACACCTGATCCCCGTCCTGCTGTAGCTTCACCACAATCTGATCCAAAGCATCGTCAGTGACCTCTGGCGGTGGAGCCTCAGTATTTCCGGCGTTATCTTCTGTTTCAGAAACTCCACTCGGCATCAACAGTTCTACCAGTTGGAAACTACTGGTTGCCAGGAAAAAGACAAGCAATAGGAAGATGACATCGATCATGGGTGTCATCACGATTTCGATCGGCCGCCGTGGCTTACCGTCACGTGTCGTAGGGGTAAGCGAGTAGTCTTTTCTCATCGTTTTCGATCCTCGAATACGGAAAAGACAATGTCCACGATTCCCGCTAAAGTTGCTTGTCTAAGAATTGGTTCAATCGCTCGATAAGTCACTTTCCGGTCGGTCCGAATCTTCAACCGAAGAGGTTCTTGCGACGAAGCCACACGCGACTGAAAGGCAGAAAGTAATCCCGGCTCGCTAACGCGGCTCCCACCGATCTGCCAACTGCCGTCCTCCAGCACATTCACGACCACGTTGGTTCGTTCGCTGTCTTCGTCCAGGCCCGAAACTGCTTCTGGAAGATCCAACGCCAAAGAGTTCTCTTGCTTGGCCAAATGACTGGATACCAAGAAGAATATGATTAACAAAAACACCACGTCGATCATGGGTGTCATATTGATGGTTGCCGTCCCAGAGGCGAGCAACTGTGGAGATCTCATATTGACTCGCTAGCTGGACCGTGGACGCTGCGGTGGTGTACCGCCTTGCGGAGGAGATGATCGCCCGACTTGAGACGCACGCCGTCGCACTGGTGAAAAGACATGCTGAGACACATAGGCCGTTTCACCGATTAGCTGATCAATTCTGTTCCGTAGTACGGCGAATGCACCTAGCGATGGAATCGCGACAACTAGCCCAGCAACAGTTGTGACCAGAGCTGAGTAGATACCTTCCGCCAGATCGGCCGCACCCGCAGTTCCCTGGGAAACAGCAACTTGCTGAAACGCAAAGATCATTCCTGTCACTGTTCCTAACAATCCACACATGGGCGCCAAATTGCCTATGACGGATAGGTACTCGATTCGTCTATACATCTTCGCGGCTTGCTCTGCCACCGCATCTTCCATTGCCTTTTCCATTGCCTGCCAGCCAAAATCGATTTCGGACAAGCCGCTAAGCGTCACAAAAGATAGCGGGCTCGGTTTCTTGCGACACTGCTCGCTTGCTTCCTGCAAGCGGCCTTGCGCAAGCATTTGACGCACTTCGTCGGCCAAACCGTATGGCATCACTTCACTCTTGCGCAACACCATCACTTGCTCGACGATCAAATACATCGCCAGAACCGAAAGTAAGACGAGCAAGACCAGGATGATTCCGCCAAACAGACCACCCGACAAAATCACGTCCCAGAAACCACCTGTCGCCGCTTGCTCAGGCGCAGCTTGACCGTCTTGTGCGCCCTGCGCGAACGCTGAAGACGGAGTCAAGCAAAGGTATATCACGATAGCCCCGCTTAACCACCGCAGCCGATTCATTGTCAAGGCAAACATACTCTGCCAGCCTACTTGAGATTCTCGATCCATTTTTCCAGTCTTCTTACTTCTTCGCCCTCTCCCTCTCGCTGCAAAAGCTGTTTAGCATTTTCCAGTGCTTTCACTGCTCGAAAGTGTTTGTCTGCATGTTCGGCCGCAACCCGCATCCACTGTGCGACTGCCAACTCAGGTTCACCAATTCTCATCAATCGATCTGCCATGAACTCCGTCGGTCCAATTCGTAAAGGCGGAATCAACTTCTCTCGAAATTCTTGCCATTTAGGAAACTGAGCCATCGTTTCAGGCGGCGTCGACAGTCGCCAAGACTGTGCGATGGCTAGCTGCGCCAGTATCTTATTCTCAGATCTTTGTAGTTGCACAAGTTTTGCTCTAGCTTCTTCGCGTCGCCCAGACAACAACCAGCTGGCCGCCATCAGCAGTTCAGGCTCTTTGTCCGAAGACAACCATTCCTCGACTTGCTGTCGCAAATCTGCTGGAACTTGCCGAGTGGTCCAACACAGAGGCATATCGGCGTAAATCAAGGAAGGGGGGTTCGTGTCAACCAGGCGCGAGAAGTAAATGCAAGCGAATTTGATGTTACCAGAGGCGACCAACGCTTGCACCAGTTCAGCAATCACGAGCCTTTGTTGCCACTGAGGAATCCCTGACTTCCAAGCTTCATCAAGCGCACGAAACGCCTCGCCATACTTCCCGGTTAACAACAACTCTCTTGCCGGCTCGACCACATCAGGTTTCGCCCACACAGGAGTCACCTCTTCGACACGCCGACTGGGTATTGTTCTAGTTCGTTGCTGATCGTCGATGAGAATTAGCTTTTCGCTATCAAGCTGCTTGATCGAACCCTTGTAGACCTGAGTCTCGTGCTCTTTCCAGTCCTTCTCGAGGGCTTGGGGGACATCAGGCCCCACCAACACAACGTCTAACTCGATCTGAGCGCACAGTCGGCCTCCATGCAAAAGCAAACAACAAACCAGGAGATGAAAGTAAGACATAGGGTTCGCTCAAAGACGAGCAGGATTGAAGGGCGACTTTAGTGGCAGAGCTCGTGCTCTTTTCTCCAACACCAATCGAAGTCTTGCCATCGTTTCCGCGTGACGAGGATCTTTGGCTAGATTGGTAAACTCATTCGAATCCCGGAGATGATCGTAGAGTTCCACTCCGTCACGTCCGCCATTCCACTCAGTGTATCGCCACCGCTCGCCACGCACACTGCGTCCCATCACAGGCTTACCATCACCCGGACGTAAAACCTGAGTCACAGCGTAGCTTTCCCACTTCTGGTTCGGCTTTTGCAAAAGCGGCCCCAAATCGTTCCCTGACAAGCTTTCCGACAACTCCAATCCACATAGTGAAGCCAGTGTCGGATAAATATCAACGAACTCAACAACTCGTTTACAACGCTGGCCGTTCCCTTTTGCGCCGGGAGCATAAATGATCAACGGAGCCTTAGCTGACTCCTCAAAGAGGCAGCGTTTTTGCCAAACTCCGTTATGCTCCCCCAAATGGTAGCCGTGATCCGACCAGACGCAAACAATCGTTCTATTGGCAATTCCCAACTCATCTAAAGACTTCATTAGACGGCCTAGCTGTGCATCCACAAAAGACACACTCGCGTAATAGCCTTGCATTGCCTGCAAGCAGGTTTCCTCAGGCAAACCATAGTGTGGGATGGGACAATTGTGCGCAAAGGCGGCTAGCGGGATATCGTCACGATCATCCTCTGGAGCGAAAGGAATAGCGAGTTTTGAAATCGGATAGAGATCAAAATATTTCTCGGGAGCCACATAGGGCGTATGCGGTCGGAAAAAGCCAACACCTAAGAAAAAAGGCTCTTCCCGGTGCTTCTTCATTAGCCGAATCGCCGCGGTGGTGATCATCCCATCCGTCTGCTCTTCGTCTTTGCCCTCGGCCGCCAACCAGCTCAACGCAGCACTGATCTTCCGATGCGGCTCAGCGTTCGTAATCTTGTCTTCTTCTAGCGTATCACGACCTTTGGGATTGATCCGCTTCTGCCAAGATGTTGGATCATCTAGTCCATTGGTCCCAATGCTGGCAGGGACGTTATAGTGATAAAGCTTGCCCACTCTGGCAGAAAACCAGCCGTTTTGGTGAAAGTGCTGAGGCAACGTCACCAACTGAGGGAGCTCATCGCGAAAATGCCGATCCAAATCGTAGACTTTTATTTCATCGGGTCTGCGACCAGTCAGAACGGAAGCGCGGCTCGGATTGCACAACGGCAACTGACAATAGGCATTCTCAAAGAGCACACCCTTTTGTGCGAGAGCATCGAAATTTGGCGTTCTCGCAGTTTGATCACCATAGCATCCGAGACTACAAGTAAGGTCATCCACTGCGACGAACAAAACGTTCATTCGCCGCGAAGCTGTGTCACTTGCATCTTGCGGCTGAGACGCCTCCGCCGACTTGGCAGTCGCCAGGAGAAGAAGGCAGGAGCCCCCGCCCATCGCAATGCGAGCAATCATTGAATTGAGGCCCATCCAAGATCCTTCTTGACCTTCAAGTACTGAAAGCAAGCCCACCAATCTCATCTTCCTTGCCGCAGCTACCAAACGCCGCTCGCAAAACGACGTTGCGAAGACCTCTAGCGCAGATCCCAAGCATCCATCCATTCAGTTTCGACAAGTTCCATTCCAAAGTCCTTGAGCAATCGCTCGTGCATATCCTTAAGGTGACCAGCACCATAAAACACACCCAGCTTCTGCCTACCTGACTCCAGCTCGTCCTTCAACACCTCAAAGGCTTTGGCATTGCGCTCTGTGATAAGCGTGCTTTTGCCGTCCTTGCCTGTGATTGCTGCCATCTGGCCATCCATCATTTGCATCTGAGAAGCGAATGCCCGGCGAAGTGCCTTCGCACGATCTTCCGAGACCAACGCAGCCAAAAGCTCTACATCGCCCGTGCTCTTGCCAGAACTCTGCATCGCGATGCTCGAACCGATGGAACGGAGGACCATTTGCATCAGTCCTTCTTCTCGTTTGTTCATCGTGTCAAAGAACTCTGTGGGAGTCATGTCGGCGTGGACAAAGTTCTTCGCCCTGTAGTCAATTTCGTCCAACTGAAATGTAAGGTCTAACGCGTCCTTCATACCCACTTGAATGGTGCTGACCGGGCTAACTCCACGTTGTTCAGGATCAGGCACTCCTGCAGCAGGATCCATGACCATCTCGAAAAGAAGTGAATCGTAGCCCCGAAACAGCTGGTTCAACTTACTGTAATATTCAGCTTCGCCAACATGCACAGCCCCAACCAAGGTAACCTCTGGGCCGTTGGGCTCCCCCACTTTGCGATACTTGGCCACAGCAGTCTGAAGAGCCACCTTTTTCCTACCGTCCTTCTTGACTCGCAAGAATTCTGGAGATGCTTGTTTTTTTGCCGGCTTCTTTGCCTCCTCACCTGACTTGGCAGTCCTGCTAGTCGCCGTTTCTTGGGCGTGCACGGCTAGAGGGAAAAGCAGGGCAGTGGTAAACGCAAAAGTCGCAATAAAGCGAAACCGACTGGAAGAACTCAACGCTTGCATAACTGCTCTCATATTTTCAAATCCTAAACTTCAGACACCCGTGGAATAAACGAGATCTAAGGAAGACCTCTGGTCTGAGGGCGCTAACGGGCTAGCTTTAAAAACGAGGAGGATACTGGAAAAAAGCTTATTCGAAGGACCTTATCTTAACGATTGCCGCCCGGTTTTCAGCAACAACGAGATCGAGATACTAGATTAAGTCGGAATTCCAACACACGCGCGTTTTGCTGAAGCTCGTCAGCCCTAAAGACCATTGGCACTATATGAACTCTCCCAGCTATCAATTTTCCAGAAGACTAGTCGCTGAACTCGACTGCGGTATCGTGCACCCGGTCGACCAGTCGACTCCGATCGAATCCATGGCAATTTTTTGCCACGGCTATGGTGCCGGCGGAGACGATCTTGTGGGGCTTGCGCAGGAAATCCTGCAGATCGCAGCACCAAACGCTGGAACGATGCTGGTTTTTCCCGCAGCACCGCTTTCTCTCGAAGACGAGGGAATGCCGGGCGGCCGCGCTTGGTGGCATCTCAGCATTCAAAGACTGCTGTCCGCAATCGAAGACGGGCAATACGAGCTGGTGCGATCCGAAGTTCCGGATGGCATTGACGAGGCTCGAATCAAACTGACCGCCACAGTTCAGCAGCTTTTGGAAGAAAATCGACTCAAAGAATCCAATTTATTGCTCGGCGGCTTCTCGCAAGGAGCGATGCTCTCCATGGATGTCGCAACACGAGGGCTTGAGAATCCCCCCGCGGCGATGACACTGTATTCAGGCTGCCTCATCTGCGAGAGACAGTGGAAGCCTGGCGTCGCTCGGCTCAGCTCGACGAAGATTTTCCAAAGCCACGGCAGACTTGACCCCATCCTTCCGTTGCAAACTGGAAAGTGGCTTACAGATTTGTTGAGCGAAAATGGTTGTGAAGTCGACTTCAAGGAATTCAATGGAGTGCACACCATTCCGATGGAAGCTATTGAAAAATCAGCTCACTTGCTAGCTCAACTCACGGAAGCAAGCAGTTAAAAAGAATCTTCCTGCCGGTGGTTGGTGATAGCAGGTCCCAAGATCCTGCCTTAGCGGAAGCCAAGGCAGACTCCGCTAATCATCTAGGGCTAACAAGCATTAATAACTTGCGAACATTCGAATTCGAATGGTAATAGCTCTCCTGTGATCGCCAAAGACTGTTATTGCAGTCAGCCCCAACATCATGACAATGATAGACTGCTGACATAGCTGACCAAACTGAGTAAACCTTTCAGGATTCGCACTGGGTGAGTACCAACTCGACGGAAAGATTATCGGCCGAAGAGTTTCTTCGCGCTTCGCTGGCACGCCGGGTTCCAAAGGAGCCTAGGCCTGCGGAGCCAGTGCGACAATCGAAAATGGGACGGCTGGCCGTGGTCCTCGCGATCGCCACCATCGCATCCACGTTCTTGTCTGGAGTGTTGGCTTGGGAACCGCTGACTTTTCTCTACTCAGCATTCAACTTCCAATCGCTACTGCCGATCCGTCAAGCGATTTTGGCGAATTGGGTGCCAGGCCTTCAATTTGCTCTGGCACTCATGGCGATCCTCACTGCTCACGAGCTCGGACACTACTTTCTAACGATCATCTATAAAGTTCCCAGCACACCGCCGCTGTTTATTCCGTTTCCATTGATCTCGCCAATTGGCACGATGGGAGCCGTCATTATGATGCAGAGTGGTTCAGCAGATCGTCGGCAGATCTTTGATATTGGCTTGGCAGGGCCTTTAGCTGGACTCGTGGTCGCATTCCCGATCATTGGCTACGGCATCATGAATCCAGAGCCGGTAGCCTTTGCGGCCAAAGACCCGATGACAATGTACTTTGGGCAACCACTATTGATCCAATGGATGGCACAGATATTGAGCCCTGATAACGCAGATAAATTCGTCACTATTGCGAATACGAATGTTAGTCCATTTCTAATGGCGGGGTGGGTTGGCCTATTGGTCACAGGTATCAATATGATGCCTCTGGGGCAACTGGATGGTGGCCACGTGACATTCGGTTTACTCGGAGCCAAGTCTTATTACGTTGCTGTTAGCGCGATGATCGCAGCGATCAGCTTCATGATCTACACGCAAGTAGCGATGTTCTTGCTGATGTTGGTCCTGGTCTTCCTCATGGGCCTTCGTCATCCTCCGAGCAGTGATGACACCAAATCGTTAGGATTCAGCAGACAACTCATTGGTTGGCTCTCCCTTTCGCTACCCATCCTCTGCATTCCCGCGCGCCCACTCATGATGCTCTAACGCCCCAAGTCTGAAGTTCACGCGTGACCGGAAAACGCAGGCCTTCAATTCCTCACCCTTATCGTGAGCGCGGCGAAGACAGCAATTTTCCTCGCTAAGGCTTCGGATTGAGATACATTGCCATCCGCTAATCGCTAATAGAACTATGAACCTTTCTCAAATCCAAGGGTCTAGCTGAGGCAAAGTCGTTTCGTTGCAAACATAAACATTCGAAGAAAAAATCATCACTGGCCCGCAGACAGAATCTGGAAACGTGCAAGAACTGCTGCGAGTTCTCACAAACGCAGCAAATCTTGGCGTAACACGGGAAAGTAAACCTAACGTGGCTAGCCCTTCATCACTCTTCAAACCGCCGAGCGGGGCCGAACAACCAAGGGTTAGGCTACCTCCGCAAGAAGGCAAAGGGAGCTATAATTGAACTCGTGCGGGACCGTACTGGCCGAACGCGGTAACCAATCGTCGGTCGGCACTTACATTAAAGCTTCGAAAAACTTCGCCCTTAGGAGCCCCCAACAGGCTGTGCACGAACATCAAAGATCGCAGAGCGTCGCTCTCGAGCGATGCGTCTTGGCTCGAATCATCGGCCCACAAGACGCGTTTACAGAGAACCCGCTTGACGAAATGAAAGGCTTGGCGGAATCTGCTGGCACTCGAGTGCTCGGTGGGATCGTTCAACGTCGAGAAACACCCGACTCGAAAACATATCTGGGTAAAGGAAAAGTTGCTGAGCTTAAGCAATTGGTTGAGATGCACGAGGCTGATCTCGTCATCTTTGACAACGACCTTTCACCAAGCCAGACGCGAAACCTTGAAAAAGCAGTATGTCGGAAAGTCATCGATCGCACCGAGTTGATTCTTGACATCTTCGCCTCCAACGCTCGCACTCGGGAGGCTCGACTAGCCGTCGAATTGGCGCAACTTGAATACTCGTTGCCACGCCTCAAACGCATGTGGACGCACCTTTCGCGTCAGACCATGGGGGTCGGAATGCGTGGACCTGGTGAAAAGCAGCTTGAAGTCGATCGACGATTGGTCGAAAAACGCATCCACGAACTAAAACAAGACTTGCTCAAAGTAGAGAAGCGAAAAGAACGCGAAGTCGCTGGACGCCGCGATTACTTGACCGTTTCCTTGGTTGGCTACACCAACGCAGGCAAGAGCACTTTGATGAACACGTTGACGGAAGCCGACGTAGAAGCTGTCGACAAACTGTTTGCCACACTCGACACCCGAACTCGTCGCTGGACCCTGCCCAGTTGGGGACCGGTGCTTCTCAGTGATACCGTCGGTTTCATTCGCGACCTGCCTCACAATCTTGTAGCGAGTTTCCGAGCCACGTTGGAAGAAGCCCGCGAGGCCGACTTGCTGTTGCATGTCGCCGACTGCAGCAATCCGAATGTCCTAGATCAGATCTCCGCAGTTTACGCGGTGCTGAAAGACCTAGGCATCGACGAAAAGCAGACCCTGCTGGTGCTGAATAAAGTCGACGTCGATGGCGCTCAGGAACGCTTGCAAGTCGTCCAGAACCGTTATCCTCATTCCATCGCTATCAGCGCCAAGTCAAAACTTGGTCTGGATTCCTTTGCTGCTCGAGTAAGCCAAGCACTCAGTGAGGGTTTTGTTACTCTCAGTGTGCGTCTGGAAGTTACGGACGGTAAGACGATGGCTTGGCTGGCAAAAGTCGGCGAGGTGACGAGTAAGCAATTCCATGATGATCACGTCGAGATCCACGCTCGCCTACCCGCCCGTCACGCTGGAAAGTTGGCTGCCGATCATCCAGATCTTGAGGTCCTCGACGGCCAACTGCCAGAAACAAAACCAGTGCCGGAAAGCTGGGAAGAGCAACTTCCCACTGCTGGTAGCTTGCTGCACGAGTCTGAGAGCGAAGAACTGCCAGGCGAGGAAGTTGCTTAATCTTGATTGAAGAATGCTGGTGCGTATCCGTTTCTTCAGCCGAGGACGATTACGAGTCAGCCGCTAACGCGAGAATTGACGAAGACAAAAATCTGGCCACCATCGCAAATGCGCTAGAGAACGCAGGCAGGGTAATCGTTGAACATGGGTACCACAGAGGTTCAAGTCCGCCCGCGCGTCATTCTTTGACGACACCGACCAGTTCATGGAATACCTCTCCGAGCATTACCATGCTGGCGACGCAATCTACGTGTCGAGCACGCAGGAGCCGTGCAAACCCGCCAACCGGCTCGTGACATGGAAGTGCCCTTTTGACATGGCGAAAACTCCCAAGGGAGTCGCCTACTAACCTTTCAAAAATACTCGGGCCGCCCGAGTTCTACGCTTCTCGTTTAAGGCAACTTTTCAGACAATACGAGCTTTACTGAAACCAAGATTCGCGGCAGGGACCCGAGGTTTCAGCTGCAAGCCGCTCCGACGCCACTTTCTGGGTGAATTCGTGGTCAAACCGGAGCTCTTCTTTTCAACTACCAAAAACCAGAGTCTATCCGATTGTCTGAATCCAATCCCACCGAACCAAGGAATGCCCAAACAGAGCATCTTTCTGCACGCGAGGTATATACGGCCAATTTGGACGAATGTGCCGAACGAATCCTGCAGCTAGCAGGTAAGAATCGGCAGCTGGCTTTCATCCGAATGATCCTTTTTCCAACTGCAGCGATTTGCCTGCTGTTTGGCTACTTTGGTGACTCCTATCATGGACTCCTTCAAGCAATCGGCTGGCTCTCAGCGGTAGCATTCTTCGTCGCACTTGTCCTTCACGAAAACCTGCGTTTGGAAGACTTGCGTCAAAAATCGAACCAAAAGCTCTTTCGTCATTTGGTTGCTCGGCTGGATCGAGACTGGAATGAAGTCCCCGAGCAAAACCTGCTCCCGCAATTCCAGGACCTGAGCTTTGCAGACGACCTCGACGTCGCTGGTCCAGCAAGCCTGCTCGGTCTACTTTCAATAGCAAACACCTTCCCTGGGAACGAATGTTTACAGCGTTGGCTTGCCTCAGCTCCTGACTGGAAGACGCTCGTCAGCCGCCAAAACGGTATCAAGCAACTAGCCGCGATGCGTCCCTGGCGAATCAAGTTCCTAAAAACGGTACGAGCTGCCGGCAGCTCAGTGCACGAGCCCTATGGCTTACCGCGATGGGCGGAAACTCCGAATTGGCTTGTCGCCCACCCAGGCGCGAGAATACTCAGCTACATTGGACCAGCTATTGTTCTGATAAGCATCTCTGGCGTCATAGTTGGTGCTCAGTTCGAAGACCGAACCGTTACAACGATCTCAGCCATCGGTCTGGGTATGGGATTCTTGATCAACGTCCTCGTAACCGTATTTTGGGGTAGCTGGATCCACGACATTTTTCAAAAAGTGAGCGGCGAGCATCGAGGCGTCTACCAGTTCGCGAGTGTCTTTGAAATGATGTCGGAGCTCCCGAGTGCGTCGGGAAATAGAACACACTACAAAGACTTACTAGCAGAAATTCGTGAGCGAGCCACAGAATTTCCCAGCAACGCGAAACTCGGGTTCTCACGCCTGCTCACTTTAGTGCGGCTGGCTAATCTGCAGAAAGACCTGGTGCTTTATCTCGTCTACTTGTCCATGCAGCTAGTTTTTCTCTACGACTTTCGAGTCTTACGTCTACTCGAAGCTTGGAAAGCTCGCTTTGGTCGGCATGTCAAAGGCTGGTTCGATTCGCTTGGCACTTGCGAGGCTCTAGTCAGCGGAGCCACCTTGGCGGACGAATATCCGAATTGGGCCTACGCCGAGCAAGTAACGTCTCAGGAACTTCATCTGAGTGCCGTCGAAGCAGGGCACCCGCTCCTTCCGGACTCAGCTCGAGTTTCCAACAGCCTTGAACTGAGGAAAGACCGCCCGCTCGTTGTCGTCACCGGCTCCAACATGGCAGGAAAGAGTACTTTTCTGCGAGCCACCGGACTAAACATGATTCTATCCCGCGCTGGGGCACCATGCTGTGCCGATAAGTTCTGCATGGCGCGCTTTGACCTCGCAACAAGCATTCGAGTTCGCGATAGTCTCAGCGACGGTGTTTCCTTCTTCATGGCCGAGTTAAAACGCCTGAAAGAAGTAGTCGACCAATCGAGCGACTACGCGCAGAAGCAACTACAAGATCCCGCGGCCCCACAGATTTTCTTCCTACTCGATGAAATCCTACAAGGCACCAACAGCCAGGAACGTCAAATCGCTGTCGCGACGGTCCTGCAACAGTTGCTGCAAAGTAAAGCGACGGGCTTCATCTCCACCCACGATCTGGATCTAGCCGACGCACCTGAAGTAAAAGATGTCAGCCAGATTGTGCACTTTCGCGAGTTCTTTGAAGCCGTCGATGGCAAAGAAGTTATGCGATTCGACTACCGCATGCGACCTGGAACCACGCCCACAACGAACGCTCTCAAGCTGCTCAAACTGGTTGGCTTGGATCCTTAGTAGGAGATAGCCATGTTCACCGCAAGAGCTTAGCTCCGGTCAGCGACTGAGCTTTTTCGCTGGTTGCCCGAAGGCAATCCAGGTTGAAGTCCGTTAGGCTTGCCGCGCCGCAGAACTGAAGCTGTTTTGAAAGTGCCTGCTTCCAGCTCTCCAGCAACGTGGATACTGCCTCTATTGCGGCCGACTTACTCGGTGCCGCTGTGACTCCCATGCTACTCAACCGTCCAGTCACATACGCGGCGGTCTCATCCTCATGCTCGGGCAACATCGTCTCAATGACATGGTCAATACTGATCACATCCACTCCCAAGGCTAGGTACTTGAATGCGTCATCCTGCGTCACATTCGTAAGATTCAGAATCAAGGGGATGCCCAGCTCTTCCGTCTGCTTCGCAACCGCGATGACGGTAGCCGACACGGTCGCCTCCGATCCACCCAAACGCTCGTCATAACTTAGCGTCAGAAAATCAGGCCCAACCCTGGCAACTAGCTCCAGGTCTGACGACTCAGTTCCCAGCGGTATCTCAACGCCAACTGGCGTATTGCCAGCAGCTGCTTCTCGCAGCGCGTCGAGAAACGGTCCCAGCCTTTCGACTTTGCGGATTTCCTGCGGCAAGCCCCAATACGTTCCGTTGGAATCCGCCAATGAGAACTCAATCAAATCAGCCGTCGAGACTTCCATCGCGTCCAAAGCCTCGCCCTGATGCAGGCGCGTCATTCGAATCGGAACGGCCGCGGCTGTAACTTCTTCAAGCGAATCGACGGAACAAGCAATGGCCAATCCCATCTCTCGAATCGCCGCACAGAAATCCGGCCAGTCACTTCCAACTCGCTCAACACACAGGTTGCGACACAAGAAAGGAAGCTCAAACGCTACATTGCGTTCACTCCCTTTGGCTGTAATTGCACAACCCAGCGCAGGCGACTTCTCTACAAAGTCCCAAACGTTCTTTGACAAGCTCGCAGGAGCGAAGACCAGTTCATCCAAAATTCCACGCATCGGCCGCTCCTAGATCCCACGTGGTCGAT
Source organism: Planctomycetaceae bacterium (assembly GCA_002862265.1). GTDB lineage: Bacteria > Planctomycetota > Planctomycetia > Pirellulales > Pirellulaceae > Aureliella. The sequence continues at coordinate 14,039 of PKCQ01000656.1, forward strand.
AGAGTTTGAATTCTTTGATATCCCCGCGCAGTCCAGCTCGTGCAAGTAGCAGACTTAGACGCATCGAATCAGCGTCTCGCATTCGTTCGATGCGCAGGCAGGGTGCAACAGAACGCGCTTCTCCTCGCAAATAGATCGCCCCCCCGGTCATTCCAATTCCGAGATTTTCACCAGCGCCGTTCGCTAGGACCAAGTCGCCTTGAGTCATGAACGCTCCCGCTTCATCACCAACAGCACTTCGAATCAGAATGTCACCGCCTGAGTTGCGAAAGCCGCAGCGACGAGCCGCAGTACCCAGCACTGCGATGAAGCCACCTTGCATGTTCGCACCAACACATTCCGCAGCCGACTCGTGAACCACTACGCGGCCTGAAACAAGAGAGTGGCCGCAGCAAACGCCTACCTTGCCGTTGACTTCCCATTCCGCATTTCGTGAAAGCATGAAGGCGAAGTCACCAACATCACCGGTGATCTTCACTTGAAACTCCGCTTCACTGCCGGCGCCCAGGCCTGACCACTCTCGACTCACTCCGGCAAGCTCCCAACGACTATAAGACTCCGCCGAACCCAACTGCTCTCCGATCTCTCGCGCACCCAGCGTGGTACAATCCAGCCTCGTTACCGCTTGTTGAGAGCCCTTCAATTTTTCTGATTCCGATTCAGACACGTCAAATTCGTCAATTAAGCCACTGGAGATTTATCACGGGTTCTCATCTTGCTGTTAATCATTCGCCAGCAACGCCAAGCTTCTTCGTTGTTAAGCGCCAGCAGTGCAATGAAATAGCTAAACGCCCCAATTGGGGCTGCAACCAAAGTGCCTGGGAGTAGCGCCGCGATGAAGTTACTAGAGTAAATGATAAAGCAACATCCGCAAGCAAAGCCCGCAGCAAGTCCAGCTTGCGTTACGTAGACCGCGCAACCGGTAAAAATTTCGCGGCTACTACGCTTCAACAATGCCCACCCAAGCACGGTTGCAGTTACCGAGTAATACAAAGAGATGCCAAGTGCGATACCCCATACGCCAATCTGCTGGAAAAGAACGTATTTCACTACCAACCCAACTACCAAACAAATTACCCCGATAAGAGTCGGAGTCTTCGTGTCGCCCAACACATAGAACCCTCGTGAGATCAGTTCCGCCAAGCTAGCCCCGAGAAAGAGTCCCATAAAACTAGTCACTAACCATCCCACCCGTTGCGAATCAGAGGGCAATATCTTGCCGCCCTCAAGTAAATCTCGAATAATCCAAACTGAAAACACGCTCACTCCAATCGCTACCGGGACTATGAGCAAGCTGATCCGCCGTGCACACAACGCAAAGTGTGTGCTGAAGCCCTTGATACCATCCTTGGAATAGAACTCCGCCAACTGAGGCAATGCTACGAGTGACAAACTGCTGGCTCCGAGAGCAAGCAAGGCTGCGTGAATACGATGAGCCCAACTAATGTGAGTCAAAGAACCCTGATCTAATTCCGATGCAAAAATTCGATCCACCATAGGATCTAGTCTTAAAAAAGCGGCTCCCAGAACCAATGGCCATAGCGACGCAAGCAAGCCTCCCAAACCAACCGCGCCCGCACTTGGAAAACCAAGCTTCGGCACAATCGGGATCAAGTGAATCAACAAACTAAGCACTGAGCCTAAATTGATGGCCCATGCAATCAACTCCAAACTGCGATCGCCAAAAAACAGCACCGTGACGAGCTGTGCTGCCGTTCCGATCACACCAGCAGAAGCAGCCACGGCAAACTGATGCTGACTGTGCAGCACAGCCTGCGCCCAGCTGATCATTCCAAACAAAATGACTTGCCACGACAGAATTCTGAGAAATCCACCGGCAGCCGAGTGCTGTCCAGCTTGCTTCTGCTCCATCAAGGCTTCTGCAATCGGCAATGCAAACAGGTAGAGCAAGAAACTGATACCGCCGCTGACCACTAGAGTTACCAAGCCAACGAAACTCGCCAGTCGCCAAGCCGCTCGCTCTTCTTTCGGGTTTTTAAACTTAGCGACAAGCTGTGGCACCAAAACGTAGGAAAGCGAGCCGGTCACAATCGTGGCGAGAACGACGGGCAATGCAATTGCAAACTGCAGCGAGTCTGTTCGCGCATCCGCGCCCCACAAGCGAGCGTTTGCAGCAAAGAACAGAAAAAATTTGATATTTCAAAAAGGGCCACTTTAGAGATATACAATAAGAGGTTATCTAAATTATTATACATA
>PKCQ01000653.1 GCA_002862265.1 Planctomycetaceae bacterium
TAATGAATACTAATATGCTTTATTAGTAATACTTATTAATAGGCAGGTGGATGATCAAACAAAACCTCAATGAATTGAACTATTTTGTCATTGTGGCAAGAACTGGCAGTTTTACACGTGCTGCTGCTCAGTTAGGCGTAACTCAGTCTGCCTTGAGTCAGGCTATTCGTTCACTAGAAGCAAACTTAGATATTCGTTTGTTAACCAGAACAACTCGAAGCGTTGAAAGCATGGATCGCTCAGGGCGCTAAGTTCGACGGACCCGACCCCAATGCCAATCTCAATACTTACGCGAAACGTGACGGTGCCGAGATAGAAGCACCTCGCCCAAGAGCTACCGCCAAGAAGCCAAACGGAACCGAGACCGTCAGCTTCTCTCGCGATGTCGCTCCGATCTTGATGGACAACTGCAAGGGCTGTCACATAGGTGGTATGCGAGCGTCTGGCAACTTGCGATTGGACAGTTTCACACAGTTGCTTCGAGGAGGAGACAGTGGCGAGCTATTCTCTGGTTCTAACGTAAACAAAAGTTTGCTTCTACGGCGACTAAAGGGAGAAGGCCAAGGCAGGCGGATGCCAGCTGGTCGACTAGCACTCTCCGACGAACAGATCAGTCTCATCTCGACTTGGATTCGCGAAGGCGCCGCTTTTGACGGCGATTCTCCAGATACGAATATCGAAACCGTCGTGAGTACCGGATGGGCGGAAACAGCTACGCACGAAGAGCTTTTTGAGCGGCGCAAGGAACGAAGTCTCGCCAAGTGGTCGAAAGTGCTTCCGAATGATTCCCCAGAAATGGCAAACAGCGACGAAGTTGTCGTCCTTGGAAATGTCCCTCCATCCCGCGTCGAAGCTGTCTTGAATCGCGCCACAAACGCGGTCAAGCAAACCAAGAAACTCATGCGTGCCCCATCGCGCGATCCGCTCGTCAAAGGTGGCATCACGATCTTTATTCTCAAGAGCCGTTATGACTACGGTGAATTCGGCAAGATGACTGAGAATCGAGAACTCCCTCAAGAATGGCTCGGGCACTGGATGGCAGATCCACTCGACGTCTACGCCGTGCTATCAGCAGGAGAGGAGTTGGAAGAGAAGCAGGCAGAAGCTTTGGTTCTTCAAGTGGTTGCTGGCGCTTATGTCGGCGGCTTCAAAGCGGTGCCGGCATGGTTTGCGGAAGGTGTCGCTCGAAACCTCGTCGCAACGACTTACAAGCGAGGCGATGAACGTGTTTCAGGCTGGCAGTCCGCCATTCCGATCGCAATGCAGAAGGTCGATTCGGCTCGGTCTCTGCTGGACGATCGACTGGACGAAGAAGCGGCAGGCTTGGTTGGCATGGCTCTTACAAACTTCATGATGAACAATCGGCAGCGTTTTGATCGCTTGATCAAATTGCTTCGCGAGGGTCGCAGTTTCAATGACGCTGCAACATTCAGCTTCGCCCCACCGGAAACTCTCCTAAAAACGTGGCTCGGCAAGAAATAGAAGCTACCAACTTTCCATTACCCGTCGAGCCAGCTCTGCAATTTGTAGATCAGTTCTTGTGCGTTGCCATAGTGGTAAGTGCTCCAACCACGGTTCTGAGCGGCTTCGATATTCTCGATGCGGTCGTCAGTAAAGAATAAATTGCTTGGTCCACGTCCAGATCTCCCCTCGCAGACTTCGTAGATCCGAGCATCGGGCTTCATGCTGCGGACCTCGTAACTGAGCACTTGCAACTCGAACCAGTCACCTGGAATCGACCAGTTTTGGGCTACAATCCAATCCCAATGCGCTGAGCAAGTGTTAGAAAGAATGCCCATTGGGATCCTGCGATTACGCAACCACTGCAGCGTCTCCAGAATCGGTTGATTCACCGTAAAAATATTGCTGATTGCGTCTAAAATTTGCTCGCGCGGCAAGTTGGCGTTCAAAAGCGAATTAACTCGCTGGCAGTATGCATCGCTGTTAATCAGCCCTGTTTCGTACTCGTTCTGCAATCCAGAAGTAAACGCTACGTCGCGCACTTGCTCCACGCTGCAAGGAACCAGAGCGGCAATCTGTTCGACCACTTGCTCATGCTCGAACTCGACCATGACTTTGCCAAGGTCGAAATAGACAAACGGGTCTTTTGGTCGCATTGAATTTAGATCTTTGCAGGCATTCTGGCGTGTGGGAACCAAGGAGTCTGGCGAATCCCACTACAAGGTTAAAGCTCGCGAATACGAATCTTGCGATACAAGGCTTCGGTTGGAGGTCCGGAGTGAATCTGCAGACCGATGATGCCACGCGTTGGAATGTCCTTGCTTTGCTCTTTGTAGTCCACCGTGAGCTTGCCATTGAGAAACAGCTGGACGTGATTCCCCTTGGCGAGGATCTTCATTTCGTTCCAATCACCGTCTTTCAGCCACTTTGACACTTTTTCGGGAGGCCCCTCAGCCAACATCTTCCGGCGCCGCGATTCGTCATAGAGCGCTCCCCAGACTGGCCTCTTCCAAGCAACACCCATGTCACACTGATATCCGCTAACCTCATGGTCGTTTGGAATTCGCTTGGAGCGGAACTGAATCCCCGCATTATTGCCTTCGCCGCGAATCTTGGCTTCGAGAATCAATTCGAAATTCTCATACTGCTTTTCGGTGCAAAGGAACTGGTTGACCGGAATCTTTTTCTTAAGTGTTCCGGCGACAATGTTGCCATCTTCGACGCGAAAATACTCTTCCTCGCCTTCCCAGCCGTCGAGCGTCTTGCCGTCAAAAAGCGACTTGAAACCCTTTTCGAGTTCGGGCTCCTGTGCGATTGCCGAGCTAGCCCCGAGAAAAAAGAACAATACAAGGCAGAGGCTGCCTGCGTTCTGAAAACAAGATTTCATCGTCAAAGCTCCACGAGAATCGGGCAAGCAACCTACCCAGCTGAGTATCTCAAAAGTAGACTTGGTACGCCCATAATTTAACAAAAAAGCCCCCACCTGAACGCCATGTCAAATTCACTAAACAAATACAGCAGCCGCATCACGCAACCGAAGAGTCAAGGTGCCTCTCAAGCCATGCTTTATGCAACCGGCATGCAGCCCGAGGACATGAATAAAGCCCAAGTCGGGATTGGGAGTGTTTGGTACGACGGAAATTCCTGCAACATGCACCTCAACAAGCTGGCGGACCGCGTGAAGGAAGGCGTGGAGGAAGCGGGCTTGGTCGGCATGCGATTCAACACGATCGGCGTCAGCGATGGCATCTCGATGGGCACCGAGGGCATGAGCTACTCGCTGCAGTCTCGAGACCTGATCGCAGATTCCATTGAGACGATCATGGGCGGCCAGTGGTACGACGGCTTGGTGACTTTGCCAGGCTGCGACAAGAACATGCCTGGCTGCCTGATCGCCATGGGACGTCTGAATCGCCCTGCCCTGATGGTCTACGGTGGTACTATCAAACCTGGAGTGTGCCCCTCTGGCAAGCCGCTAGACATCGTCTCTGCCTTTCAGTCCTACGGCCAATTTCTATCCGGTGAAATCTCCGACGAAGAGCGTGAAGCGATCGTTCGCCGATCCTGCCCCGGTGCAGGTGCCTGCGGAGGAATGTACACGGCTAACACCATGGCGTCGGCAATCGAAGCGCTCGGCATGAGCTTGCCTTTCAGTGCTTCTATTCCGGCCGAAAACGCCGAAAAGATGGACGAATGTCAGCAAGCTGGCGCCGCGATTCTGAATTTGCTTGAGAAGGATCTAAAGCCGCGAGACATCATGACTCGTGAAGCCTTCAAGAATGCCATGGTCGTCGTCATCGCTTTAGGCGGTTCCACGAACGCAGTTTTACACCTGATTGCGATGGCTCGAAGTGTCGGCGTCGATCTAGGCATCGATGACTTCCAAGCGGTTAGTGATCGCGTGCCGTACATCGCGGACCTGAAGCCCAGCGGACAATTCGTGCAGGAAGACTTGCACTCGATCGGCGGTACTCCCGGCGCTATGAAGTACCTACTCGACAAAGGCTTCCTCAACGGTGACTGTATCACGGTCACTGGCAAGACTTTGGGCGAGAACTTGGAGCCACTACCTGGCTTGAAGGAAGGCCAGAGTATTATTCAGCCCGTGGAGGAGCCCATCAAGAAAACTGGCCACATCCAGATCTTACGTGGCAATCTGTCTCCGGAAGGTTCCGTCGCAAAGATCACCGGAAAAGAGGGCCTCAAGTTCACTGGTCCAGCGAAGTGCTATGACAGCGAAGAGGACATGCTCAAAGCCTTGGAGGAGAAGAAGATCGGCAAAGGTGATGTAATCATCATTCGCTACGAAGGTCCACAGGGAGGTCCTGGCATGCCGGAAATGCTCACACCAACCTCTGCCATCATGGGAGCTGGCCTTGGCAGTGATGTCGCCCTACTCACCGACGGACGATTCTCAGGCGGCTCACATGGCTTCATTGTCGGTCACGTCACACCCGAAGCCCAAGTCGGCGGCCCGATCGCCCTGGTGCAAGATGGAGACATTGTCACCATCGATGCGGACGAGAATCGTTTGGATGTTGACGTTAGCGATGAGGATCTGACTCAGCGCAAGGCGGCTTGGCAAGCGCCGCCGCTGAAAGCCACGCGAGGCACACTCTACAAATACATCAAGAATGTGAAGAGTGCTTCTGAAGGCTGCGTAACGGACGAGTAGTTCTTGCTCAAGGCAACCGATCGACCTGGCTCCCGAATAGTCCGTAACAAGGGATGACGATGGACAAGCTCACCACACTTAAAGTTCTGTTCATCGTCCTTGCTTTGGGTGCAGGCTGCGTGATGGCTCTTCAACCTGCTGTGAATCGCAAGTTATCAACAGCCTGTAGTCACGCCGTGCAAGCAAGCGTCATCAGCTTTGGCACGGGATTCATCGCACTGCTGGCCATAGCGACAGCCATGCGGGTGGGATTACCTTCCTGGCCGCAGCTCGCCGGACTTCCTTGGTGGGCCTGGACGGGTGGGTTGCTCGGAACATATATGGTGACAGTTTCGTTCCTTGTTGCTCCAACGCTGGGCGCAACGCGTTGGATCGGCTGGGTACTAACCGGGCAAATCGCACTTTCGCTGGTACTCGATCATTTCGGTTGGCTCGACTACGATCAGCAACAGATCAACCGAATGCGCGTCTTGGGAATTGGACTCGTGATTCTCGGCGTCATGATCGTTTCGCGAAACTAGAAAACACACGCAGCTCGAATCAAAAACATCGTCGGCAGGAAAAATCGCAAATGGGTAAGCTGGATGGAAAAGTTGCTTTGGTCACTGGGGCAGCTCGCGGCATTGGAGCTGCCATTGCACGTGGGCTCGCTGTCGAAGGTGCACATGTTGCTTTGAATGACATTTTGCCGCCCGAGGAGACCATAGCTGCAATCGAGTCCACAGGTGGCAGTGCTTCAGCGGCCGTGGCGGATGTGACCGATCGAGAACTGGCTGAAACCACAGTTCAGAACTTGACCGCGGACCGAGGCAAGATTGATATCCTGGTCACCAATGCGGCGTACAGTGACCGTGAACTGTTCTACAAGGCAAACATGGAAGGCTTTGAAAAGACGATCGATGTTTGCATGTGGGGACCATTCAATTACTTGCGAGCTGCTGCAAACGCAATGATCCAGCAAGGTACGGGCGGCTCTGTCGTTGTCGTCAGTTCACCTCATGCTATCAAGGCAATTCCTGGTGCGATGGCTTACAATATGGCCAAGGCAGCAATTGACCAAATGGCACGTACGGCTGCTTGCGAATTGGCCGAACACCGCATCCGAGTCAACATCGTACATCCGGGATGGACCAACACTCCAGGCGAACGCAAATTCTTCCACGAAACGGAATTATCCGAAAAGGGCGGCGAGCTACCTTGGGGACGCCTGGCCGAACCTGATGAAATAGCGCGAGCCGCAGTTTTCTTATGTGCCCCAAACAGCGACTACATCAACGGTTCAACCATTTCTATTGACGGCGGAGCGCTGTTGCCTCACGAGCAAATGTTTCGAATCCAGGGACGACCTGACGTTTAACGCCAACTCGTCCCCAACTACTCTAAACTCTAGCGCAACATGAACGAAACCACGCCCGAATCGGAAGCCCCCAAAGAAGTCAAACCACTTAAGGAAATGCAGCGTCGTATCCTGGGTGTTCTGATGGAAAAAGCTCGTACCACACCCGATGCTTATCCTCTTTCACTGAATGGTCTGGTGACGAGCTGCAATCAAAAGAGCAATCGAGCTCCGGTACTGAATTTGAACTCGGATCAAGTGGAAGAATGCTTGGTCGACATGCGCAGCGGAGGTATTGTTGCCGAAGTCCACGGTGGTGGCCGCGTTCCCAAGTACCGGCACTACGGCTACGACTTCTTGGGAGTCAAAGGGGCGGAAGCTGGCGTCATGGCAGAATTGCTTCTTCGAGGCGAACAGACGGTTGGCGACCTTCGCACACGCGCCAGTCGTTTTGATCCGATTGCCGATCTGGCAGCTTTAAAAACCATCTTGAAGAGCCTCGAGGACAAGAATCTCGTTGTGGCTCTTACCGCCGAGGGCCGCGGGCAGATTTACACGCACAATCTCTACGAGTCGCATGAACTGGAAGCAGTGAAGCAGCATGTAGCTGCTGGTGGCGGCGGGCGTCTCGCCACGAACGCAAGTTCCAGTCCACGTGTTTCCGGCGAAGATCTAGAACAACTCAAGCAAACAATTGCTGACCTTCAAACGCAAGTTCAACAACTGACCGAACGCGTGACAAGACTCGAGAGCTAGGTGCTTCTCAGCCGAGGTCTTCACTTTGAACGAAAGGGCTCCACCAAGTTGTTCACTCGACTGACAGCTTTGCAGCTTCTATCTGAATGCACCGGAGACGAAATTTGGTCCCTCGAACTCTGTCAGCAGCGGGGCATACCAGCCGCTTGGATTGAAGAGCTTGAGGATTGTTTTGAGTCGGATTTTTCGATCGACTCCCAAACGATTTACGAACAGACTGGCAATCGAGTAGGGCGCACGAACCAATACGAAGGAATTCGTGACGTGGATCTGGCGATGAAACTCGGCACCTATCTGGATCTTGACGTCACTTCTGTGCGAGCAAGCAGTCTCTCCCGCGCTGATTTGGTCCGGCGGCTCCAGGAGGAAATCGAAGAAGGCTGAGAGCCAAGACGCCCTTTCGCGTGGCTTCAATAAAAAGCCGCATAAACTAGACCTTCCGAATGTAGTAATTGTCGGGAGCCAGCATTCTACTTTCGCTCATAATACTCCGATTGCAGCCTACTGCTCTGCTTGAAGCCCCCACGACCGGGTACCTTTTCATGATGCATAACGGAGTCTGTGTCACTTCCTCACGTCCTGCGCGGAACACTGACATGATTGCCCACTCACACACTTTGTCCCTTGGGTTGCTATTCCTGCTCGCGTGGCCGAATCTATCGAGTCCCTTATCGGCTCAAGAATGCAACGTCTGCGAGCACAGCAGTCCTGAATTCTGGGTCGTCAACTCACGCTGCGCTCCGCGTTGTAATAATCTGGACGAAGGATTTGAGGCACTGATTTTTGAGCGTTGGTGTACGGAGACAAACTCCTTTCAAGAAGAAACTCGACAAGCACTACTGGAGAGGCAATCCCAGCTTCCAACATTGCTCTTCGTTCACGGCAATTCGCTGGACCACAAGAATGCGATGAAGTCCGCTTGGAAAGTCTACGAGCGATTGAGAGTTTGCCCTGACCCCAAGTTATTCGTTTTTTGGTCATGGCCAGCAGAGTGGGTGCATAAGCGACCTCTTGTAAGGCCGATTAAACTCGTGCGTAAGAATATCCGCACCAAGTACATCTACACCGAGAGACAGGGCTACTACGTGGCCAAACTGGCTCAGCAAATGAGCACAGAGCTCCCATTGACTTTGGGCGGCCACAGCTTCGGAGCGACCTGTGCAGTCGTAGCAGCTCATTACCTTGGCGGTGGTAGCTTGAATGGACAAACTTTGGCTGGTGGTTCTCCAGATGACCGCATCAATCTGCGGCTGTCGCTCATATCGCCGGCGATGGATAACGACCATCTGTATTCTGGCCATCGATACGAAATGGCCGCTTATCCGATTGAGAAGCTCCACACGACTTACAACACGAGAGACGCCACTCTCAAACGCTGGCCGATACAATCTTTTCGCGACCAGCAAGCGATGGGTTACACCGGAATCTGCGCTTCACGCTTGGGCGTAAACGCTCACAAGCTTTGCCAGCAGCTGCTAACGGAAGACGTTGGACGCTCGCATTATATGAAAGAGCATTTAGCGAGCGTCAGAATGATCTCACAGGTCTGCCAAACTGCATTTGGTTCCTCTCCGACCGGTGCTTGGTCCTGTGGCAACTCGACACGCCTTCAAGTGGAAATGGAGAATATCCTCAAAGCTCCCGCTCGAGCCGTCGTTCCATCGATTGGGCTATAGCTGCCCGAGAGTCACCTGTAGCCGACGACGTGCTTTGGTAGAACTGCGCGGAAATAGCATGAAGACTCACTGGCTGACGCTACGTGTATTGCCCTGACGCGCGATTCAACGCTTCCGAAAATGCCCGCACTTGAGAAAGCTTAATGTGGCCCGTCGAGTATCAGGATACAGAGGCATGACTTGGTGAAGCCCACCGGTCTGAATGAAATCGCTGGCCCCGGGCAAGTAGTGAGAATTGATCTCGACGATCCCATCGTCATCGCCAGGAATCGCAGACAGATAACCTTTATCGTTCCCACGACCACCGGCAATGATCCCGAACTCACATCCTGGAACCGCCAGTTGTTGCTCAAGCCTGTACCACTGCTGGCTACGAGCAAACTGATCGACGGACGCACCAAGTAAAAATTGCACATACGCCCGCTGACCAAGAGAGTCCGCCAAAGCCGAGCCGTGATTCGGCGGGCTGATCATCACCATCCTACGAATGCTTACTGGCAGCGGGACGCTCTGATACTGGGCGCGAAACAGCAAGTGACGGAACATGATGTTCGACATACTGTGTGCAACGAGACTTATCTCCTCAACGCCCCGTAAGTTTCTCAGCACACTTTCAAGTGCAAGCGTATGTTCCTGAATCGTGCCCTTGGTGGAGGCATAACCGAAGTTTAGAACGGTGTAGCCACCTTCTCGCTCCAAGTATCGCTCAAGTCCACTCATCAAGGCTCGAGAACCTGCCAAGCCATGCATAACGACCACGACATGCCTAGGCATCGGAGGAGCTTCCCCTGAAGCTCGATGTTCGTCTAGAGAGAGAAAGCAGTCGTGAACCGAGCCTACGGTCACCTTGCGGTTCAGCCCGTCTAACAAGCGATAATCGTTGCTGTTGGCATGCTTTTGGATTCGCCAATCGCCGTGCAGCACATAATCAGACCAATGACCGGCACCACCCAGCGTGGGAGGTCGCAGAATTGGAAATTCGTCGCTTCGAGTTGCGTTTGGAAACGCAACCGCGCACGTCAGCGCGAGACTGCCCAGCAGCATTCCTAATCGAGCTTGTGCGCGGAAGATCATGTGTTCGCCATCCAGTGACTTCGGCGGCTAAATAAGGAGTTGCGACCGAAAAATCGCTACAACCGACAATCTTACGCGTAGACTGAATCAACGTTCGCATGCCGAAGCTGGATCGTTATCGGCATTTCGGAAGCAAAACTATCGCGTGGCGCTGATTGCCCTAAGAATTCTCATTCTTATCTTCCGCAGACAAGCCTTCCAAATCGTAATCCTTTAACTTCTTATGAAGCGTATTACGATTGATTCCGAGTTTGGCTGCCGTTTTAGTTTGCACATAGTTGCAGCTGGCAAGGACTTGAGAGATAAGCTCTTTTTCGACGTTGTTGACGACAAACCCATGAATGTTCTGCTTTTCGCGCTCAGCCGTTTGAACACCCTGGTCTACTAGCTCCTTAGTCAAAGTTTCCAGGTCGATTCCACGCACGCTAACCGTTCCTTGCCCGCCACTGCGGCCACGCACAACGTCTGGTAGCAGATCCAGGGTCAGCTCATCGCCATCAGCCATCACAACAGCCCGCTCAACGTAGTTTTGTAACTCGCGGACATTACCCGGCCAGTGATACTGCTGCATCGCCTCGACTGCTTCCGGCTGAATATGCACCACATAGCGATTGTTGGCCTCACTGTAATGATTCAGGAAGTAAGCGACGAGCGACGGGATGTCTTCGGTTCGTTTTCTCAAAGGCGGAATCTGCACAGGGACTACATTGAGCCGCCAGTAGAGGTCTTCTCGAAACCGCTCTTCTTGCACTTCGTTAGTCAAATCACGGTTACTCGCAGCAATGACGCGTGTATCGACTGTGATCGTGGTCGTATCGCCAACTCGCTCGAACTCACGTTCCTGCAGAACTCGCAGCAGCTTGACCTGGAGGATCAGGGAGGTGCTATTGATCTCGTCGAGGAAGATCGTGCCGCTATGCGCTGCTTCAAAGCGTCCAGTTCGATTGCTTACAGCACTGGTGAACGCACCACGAACATGCCCGAACAGCTCGCTTTCCAGCAAGCTTTCGCTCAAAGCGCCACAATTGACTTTAACAAAGGGCCCTGAGCTGCGATCGCTAAGACCGTGGATTGCACTCGCGATTAGCTCTTTCCCCGTTCCAGTCTCTCCCAGCAACAGCACCGAAGCATTGCTGCGAGCCACGCGGCGAGTGGTTTTGTAGACCTCTTCCATTGCTGGGCTAGAACCGATGATACCGTCTAACGGTGAATCCGGCTCCTCAGAAACAGTTTGGAATCCATAGCGCGACATTTCTGTCGTGTGCCTCGGAAGGAAAGCGAATGGGTGGCGGCGAGCCATCGTGATGATCGCGCCGTTGCTGAACATGTACACAACTACTATCCATCTACCTCAATGTCGTTCCGCTAGCGACGACACTCTTGCTTGAGGTGCGTAAATTTGCCAGCCATTGAACGACAACCGGGCAAGCTGCACAGCATTTCAACGGTCCATTGTAGACAAAGCCAGCAGGCTTTCGAAATAGCCCCCAAAGACCACATTACAACCTGAATAGAATTGCCTATTCCTTGAGCAAGAACCTTGAGCAAGAACCTTGAGCAAGAATGACGTGGCAATGGTGTGATTGCAAACACCACTGCGCCGCAAAGTCAGAATCCGGACCAATAACCGGTTAACGAGCGTTCTCGATACTCGCCAAGTAGGAAGAGATCGTAATCAAGCCACCAAGACGTTCTTCGACCATCGTCCATCGGATGTGAATCTAGTGAGTGTCCGCCCCGCGAACTCAGCAACACAAAGACTAGAGGGCTGGCCAATCACGCTTGCCAGCTTGAGCTTCGATCACATCCAAAACGAATCCAAGGATTCGCATGTTCGACGGATCTTTCGGTCCTAGATCGTTGTAAAGCTCGTAGCTCTGCTCTACACCTATTTTCCCAAGTTGATTTCCAAAGCGCTTCATCGATACTGCAAAGGCCTTGGCTGCGAGCAGGCGCTCTGCCTCATCGCCGGCGGCCGCCAACTCAACCAACTCTAATTGACTGTCCGGCGTGCCCATTCCAGAAAGCATACTTGCCCTTTGCGAACCGGCCAAGGATTTGACGGTTTGAGCGAGTGCCTCTCGTACACCGCTAACGGAGTAGAACGAATAGGTTTCGCGATCGCTTGTGATTTGCGACAAGAATCGCATCGCCGCCGCAGCAAACTCGGAGCGGTCGATTGCACTCAGTGGTTCACTGTCCAATTCAACAAGCAGCTGGGCAACTACGCGACGCATCTGGGCGGGATCGGTTGTCAGCAAAGAACGCACAACTCCACCTAAACTGCCAATTAGCCGTTCTTCGTAAGGCTTCAATTGTTCGATGAGAACGGCAATTGGCAAAGCCTCGCCCTTGGCGGAATTCCGAACTCGCTGCAGAAACTCAAATAGACTCTGATCCCGGACACGATCACAGATCACAATCAACTCCACAGGCCGATCGCCCTTGAGCGCAAGCAGGGCAGCTTTGGCGCTCTTAACCACAGTTACCTCGGCTGTCGTAATCATTTGAATCTGCTCAGCCGCTGTCTGCCTCAGATCTGCTTGAAGACCAATTACCAAAGTGTGGGGACCACTCGCTAGCTTCGACATTTCGATCGCTGTACGCACAGCTTGGCTTGAACCTCGAAAATCCTGTTTAGGATCCAACTTCTGCAAACTCTCGAGAGCCATATAGCGAATGATTGGTCGAGAATCTGCAAGTGCATCGCTGAAGAAACCCAAAGTAGGCGCATCCAATTGCTTGGGCAAAAGCTGCATCGCCAAAATCGCTGCACCATGCATCTGCAACTCACTGGCCCTCTCAAATACAGTCTTCACTCGCTCCGGCGTGAACAATGAGGATTCCACGTCCGGTAGACTCTGCCGTGGATTGAAACTCGCAGGATGCAGAGTTGGATTCCACTGATTCTCACTCTGCAGCAGCGCGATCAGCGCATTAACGGTCGTCGACTCATTCGTGCTGCCAACTCGCAGCTGCATAACAGCAACTTCGGCTAGTCTTGCGAGAGCTCCATTTTCTTCGGCCGCATCAACAAATATGACAGCGTTTCTCGAAGCGTCTAACCGCCAGACGCGCCGACCTCCAAGATCCGGAGTCACCCTCGCACGTTGATAGGCCTCGAGCCGCGATGCGAAAACTGCAGCGAGCTGATTTTTGATCGCATCCGGCTTGGGAATCGATGAAAAAGAAGCCACTTGCTTTGCCAGCGCTTCTTTGTCTGCGACAGACGTTTTGGTGTTAATCAGTCCAGCAGCAATCTCTACCGCAAACTCACGTTCTGCGGTAGTAGCAACGGCCATAACCACGCGTGACGATTTTGCCGGATCCATAGCCCCGCAAGCCGCGCTAAGTGCCTCAACACCTTCGGAGCCAAAACTCAGCGCTGTTGAACACAAAACTGACGGCTTGACAGGAGTGTCACCCGCAAGAAGATGATTCACAAGAGACAGAACACCTAGGGAACCGGAGTCATGCAGCCTGAGTGTCGCCATGCGTTGCACGTTGGCGTTAGGACTTGCCAACTGTGAAATCAATCCTTCTATCCAACGCGGGTTTTTGGCGATCTGCGAAGGCAGAACCATCAGCTCAGAGGCCAAGACCGACTGCGGATCAGAAAGTGTGACATCGTCACTCTTCAGCCTGATCCAATTCGCTGAGCCAACTCCGCGTGACAGACTGACTTTTTGCGCATCGTTCCAATTGAATCCTGCAACGGAATCCAGCAGGCGCCCTACTTCGTCCCAGCGTTTGATTCGGATCATCCAGACAAGGCCCTTTGCCATGTCTTTCGGATTCTTCGGGGGATCGCTTCGAAGAAGCTGAACGACAGGATCTTTTTCCTCATTTAGATCCGTTACTGCATCCGCTGCTGGAGCAATGGCGTTACTGTTACCACCGAAAGCACCAAAGGCATCCATTGCTCCGGTGTTGCCAGAATTGCCACTTCCGAAAGGATCTTGGCCTGTCGTCGCCGAGCCAAAGGGATCAGCCCCTGTCCCGCCGAACGGATCCTCACCTTGTGCGTGCAAGTGACCAGCGGCGAACAGTAAGAAAGTCAGGGTAGCAAAGAGAGAAAAGCAGCGCTGTTTATTCATAGGTAAATCACAAAGAAGGGATTTTGTGCATTTAACCTAGCTTATTGTAATCGCTTATTCCACCGATTCACCTGAGATCGCACTTCTTCTGGATTGCTTGATCCATAACTTTGGTAAGCAGATACGGCTTTTTCCACCCCCAGGACTTCGCGAACGCTCAAATCGAGGTCTTGATGCGCATCTTTAAGCTGTTCCTCTGTCAAATCCGCCAAACGCACTCGCCTCTGCTGAGCCATGCCAACCAGTTTTCCGACCAAGTGGTGAGCCGTTCTTTGGGGAATCCCAGTCTGTATCAAATACTCCATTAAAGTCGTCGCATCCAAATAGCCCTCTTCCAACCGGCTAGCGATTGATTCTCGTTGCAGTTCGGACTCAGCGACGATGGGGATCGCCAGCTCCAAGCATGCTTCGATGGTATCAAAGGAATCAAACAACGGCGGTTTGTCTTCTTGCAAATCGCGGTTGTAGGCGAGAGGCAAACCTTTCACGAGCACCATCAGTGTCTGCAAGTTACCAATGACTCGTGCTGATTTTCCTCGCGTCAGCTCCAGGGTGTCTGGATTGACCTTCTGCGGCATGATCGACGAACCAGTACAGAACTGATGCGGTAGCTCGATGAAGTTGAACTCCACGGTGGACCATAAAATCCACTCCTCAGCCCATCCGCTCAAATGTCCTGCGATCAACGAAAGCACGAAGGCGGACTCGATCACAAAATCGCGATCGCTGCTCACATCAATGCTATTCGCACTGACTGCTTCAAACTCCAACTCTTTGGCTGTCATCTCGCGATCGATCGGCAAAGTTGTCCCCGCACAGGCTGCCGAGCCTAAACCGCACACGTTGACTCGCTTGCGACAGTCAGCGACGCGTTCGCGATCTCGCTGAAACTTTTCCGCGTACGCTAACCAATAGTGTGGCGCGAGCACCGGTTGAGCTCGCTGCAGATGCGTATAGGCAGGGAGGATGACATTCATGTCACGCTCGCAACGACTTAAGAAGGCCAGCTGCAGATTTTCCAGAAGTGAATCTACCCGATCAAGAGCTTCGCGCACCCACAGACGAAAGTCAGTGTTTACTTGATCATTTCGGCTCCGTGCCGTATGCAGTTTCCGCCCTACATCGCCAAGTCGCTCGATGAGAGCGCTTTCGATGTGCATGTGGATATCTTCGAGCTCATTGCAGAAGGCCATCTTGCCGTCGGCGATTTCTTGCTCGATCTCTCTCAGTCCCGCTTCGATAACCTGGAATTCTTCCTCGCTGAGCATGCCCTGCTGGCAAAGCATTCGCGCATGGGCGATCGAGCCTCGTACATCCTGGCGAAAGAGGCGGTGATCGAAACTGATGCTTTCACCGAAGGCTTCGAGACGCTCATCCGAGGCTGCTTGAAAGACACCACTGCGAGAAGGAGATGCGGTCAAGGTTTCTAACTTTCCAAGGGATCCAACGAAAAACCACTGCTGCCGTCAGATGCTAGACCCTCGCCCGTGAAACGTCAAACCTCGTAAGAGCATCCTACTCTGATCAACGCTAGGCGAGACGACGAAACCTCAGTGAAGCAATACTCCGTGCCTAGCGATGCGTTGCTCGTGCTGTGCTCACCCCTCGCAGACCCTTTTCTAGGGATACGAAGGCGATTATGAGAAAGACCCTGCCAAGCAAACGCCTAGCAGTATCTTTGATGAAAATGCGCCTCGGAGTCGATCGATTACCAGATTCGAACTCGATCTTCTGGAGCAATGTACATACCGGACCCAGGCTTGATCTCAAAGGTATCGTAGAAGGCATCCATGTTGGACAAAATGCCATTGCAACGATACTTGCTAGGCGAGTGTGGATCGACGTCCAAGCGACGACGAAGCTCCGCATCGCGATACAAACGACGCCATACTTGAGCCCAGCCGTGGAAGAATCGCTGATTTCCGCTCAAGCCATCCATCTTCGTCGCTTCTTTGCCATTCAGTGACAGCTGATAGGCTTCGTAGGCAACAGCCATCCCGCCCAAGTCGCCGATATTTTCGCCCAAGGTGAAACGACCTTTGACGTGCAATCCTGGGAATGGTTCAAACGCATCGTACTGAGCTACAAGCTGATCCGCTCGTTTTTCAAACTCTTGGCGATCATTCTCTCCCCACCAGTTGCGAAGATTGCCATCACCATCAAATTGGCTTCCACTATCATCAAAACCGTGGCTCAATTCGTGCCCGATCACACCACCAATCGCACCATAGTTGACCGCGTCGTCGGCTTCCAAATTGAAGAACGGGGGCTGAAGGATCGCTGCTGGGAAAACAATCTCGTTCATGGTCGGATTGTAGTAGGCATTGATCGTCTGCGGAGTCATGAACCACTCATTGCGATCGATCGGACCACCGAGCTTCTCGATCTGACGGTCGAATTCGACCTGATTGGCACGAATGTAGTTACCAACCAGGTCGTCCGCCTTGATCACCAACTTCGAGTAGTCTTTCCACTCATCGGGATAGCCGATCTTGGTGGTGAACTTCGATAGCTTTTCATGAGCCGCTTTCTTGGTCGCTGGCGTCATCCATTCCAGGTCGACGATTCGTTTGGCAAATGCCCTCTTTAGGTTCTCGACCAACTCGTTCATCGTGCCAATGAT
>PKCQ01000549.1 GCA_002862265.1 Planctomycetaceae bacterium
ACGCGTCGGCCCAAAGAACGAGTGGGGTGACGGCATCCGGGCTTTTTGCGAAATCAAATGGCGAGAGGATGATAACTTACTCGGAAGCACCCAGCAGAAACAGCCCACGGCAAGCACGGGTTTCGACTGAGAGACTTGGTCCACCTCCGGGGGAGCCAAATCAAACGTATGCCAGACCTACCCCCTCCGCAGGTGGGCATTGGGGAGTTAGGGAATTTGCGCCAGGGAAAATCGGAAATATCGCCTGTAGCGTGACAAGAGATTGCAACGGACATTTGCCGCATTAAGGCTGCCAGCTCGCCATTAATACCCGCCTAAGGCCAGCAAGGGCGGGCAAACGGGTAAATCTTGCCTGCTTTGGCCACGAAGATCCTCCCTAAGTAGCACTTGCTATTCAGAAATGAAGGGATAAACATTGGTCACCATGAATACCGCCACAGCGACTGCCGCAATGCAGAAACTAAGGAGCGAAGAGGCAATTGTTGTGCCCAGCCTCCTGCTTTGCGACTTTGGCAATTTGGAACGCGAGCTCGAACGCCTGGAAAAAGCAGGCGTAAAAGCCCTTCATCTCGATGTGATGGACGGTCAGTTCGTTCCCAATTTGACATACGGCATGCCGATCGTGGAGGGAATTCGAAAGCGAACGACTCTGCCGATCGATGTGCATCTAATGATCGCAGAGCCGAGCAAATTTGTTTCGCAGTTCGTGGATGCGGGTGCCGATTGCATCACGATTCACGCTGAAGTGCAAGAGAACTACGTCGAAGTCCTCGACCAAATTCGTGAGCTTGGTGTCGGAGTGGGCTTAGCCATCAATCCCGACACCGCCTTGGAAGAAGTCGCCAAGGTGCTCCCGAATATCGACATGTTGCTCACCATGAGCGTCAATGCTGGGTTTGGAGGTCAGGCCTTCAATCCTGTGGTACTGGAAAAATTAAGTACAGCTCGAGCTCAACATGAACATTTGCTGCTCGAAGTCGACGGAGGGATCAATCTCGAGACGATAAACAGCTGCTTCCAAGCCGGAGCCAGTTTGTTTGTGGTCGGTTCGGCCATCTTTAAGCAGGAAGATTATCGAATCGCTGTCGAGAGATTATGTGAAGCCATTGGAAGGTAATGGAACGAAACGCGTAGGGTGTAATGATTGAGGTTCTTTTGATCCGTCCTGGATGTACGACTTTCGATGAGGAAGGTCGCATCAAGGGTTCTTTGGATATCCCGCTTAGCAGACTTGGCGTTCAACAAGCCGAGGCTTTAGCAGACAGCTTGAAGGAGATCAAGCTGGATTGCTTGTACGTCGCGCCGTCGGAATCTGCCCAGGCATCGGCCAAGCTGATTTGTGAATTCAATTTCTGCCGCAACAAAACGCTCGACTGCTTGAGCAACTTGGACCACGGACTGTGGCAGGGCAAATTGGTATCGGAAGTGAAACGCTTGCAGCCCAAGGTTTACCGCCAGTTCCAAGAGAGCCCCGAGGACGTTTGTCCTCCGGAAGGCGAAACCATCGAACAAGCCGTCGAGCGAGTTGAGACCGCCATTCATAAGCTTATTCGCAAGTACAATGGCGGTCGTGTTGGTTTAGTAGTGCCGCAACCCATGGCGTCGATCGTTCGATTCGTACTGTTGGGCGGAAGCCTTGGTGATCTTTGGAAGTGCGAGTTGGACTTCGGCAACTTTGAAACTTTGCATATCGAACCTGTTCCTTCTTCCTCTCTTTTCGCTCGCGTTTAAACACACGATGTGAGCGTGCATTCATTTTTGGGCGAGTCGAAGCAATTTACCTCGCCAAGTTTTGAGGCAGCAAAATGGCCACCGTCGAATCGAATCCTAATAACTCTGCCGCCCAGACAAAGCGGCTTTCCAAACGAGCTGTGCCAGACGGCTTATGGGTCAAATGCCCTGGATGCAAGGAAACGATCTACAAGAAAGAGGCAAAGCAGAAAGAGAATGTATGCCCCAAATGTGGATATCACTTTTATGTGTCTGCCAGCGAACGGATCTCACAAGTCTTGGATGAGGGCACTTTTGAGGAGTGGGATGCGGACCTGCTCCCCACGGATCCACTCAAGTTTGCTGACAAGAAAAAATACGCTGATCGTCTGACCGATGAGCAAAAGCGAACGGGCTTAAGAGACGCAGCTCTAACAGGCTGCGGGATGATCCGAGCTAGACGAGTCGCCATCGGGGTTACAGATTCTGCCTTCATCATGGGCAGTATGGGATCAGTTGTAGGCGAGAAGCTGACGCGACTTGTTGAACGAGCCACCGAGCAAAACTTACCGTTGATTATCGTCAGTGGTTCCGGCGGCGGCGCCCGAATGCACGAAGGCATTCTGTCCTTGATGCAGATGGCCAAAGTATCTGCAGCACTCTCCAGGTACCACGAGTCGGGCGGACTCTATATCTCCGTCCTGACCAATCCGACGATGGGTGGCGTCGCAGCCAGCTTTGCTTCTCTGGGTGATATCGTGATCGCCGAACCGAAGGCGTTGATCGGCTTTGCAGGGCCGCGTACGATCAAAGCTACCATCAAGATCGAGTTACCCGCTGGCTTCCAAACCAGCGAATTTTTGCTTGAGCATGGTTACGTCGACAGAATTGTCGAGAGATCTCGTTTAAAGAGCGAAATCGCCAGGGTCATCGACTACTGCGGAAAGTAAACTGGATCGCTATGGGCACCTTTTTGCGACAGGGCGCTAGCCGCCGGTGCTGTTAGTGATCGACTGCGGGAACCGACGGCTAGCGCCCTGTCTCTCACGATGAAACTCAAGCACAGAGCCGAGTGGCATGGGACTGCTAGATAAGTTCGGATTCGGCAAAAAAAAAGACTCAGGCGATGGCCCTGCGTCGTTGAAGTCGAACCGCCGAATCGACGTCGAAGCTCGATTTGAGAAACTCCGTACTGCAGTCAGCGGTACGATGAGTAAGTTTTACGCATCGCGAGACCGAGAGAAGGATCAGATCGTCGGCCTCAAGCTCTGTGATCTAGAGAAATTCAGCTTCTTCGAGAGTCGCTTCAAAGGGATGAACAAGCCGCCCGAAGGCGAAATCGCTGCGATGATGGATCATCCCAACATCATTAAAACCCTTGAGTACGGTAAAACGACAGCCAAAGAACCTTACTTGATTATGGAGTTCATAGACGGCCCTGGCCTGAACACACTCATTCAGAACCAGGATTCAGAGCGACTTGCCGGCAGGCGGCTCGATTTGATCAAGCAGATGGCCAATGCTTTGCACTACGTGCATCAGAAAGGCTACATCCACCGCGACATTTGTCCGCGAAACTTTATCTGCGACACAGAAATCCAGCATATTAAGCTGATCGATTTTGGACTGACGGTCCCAGCGACCGAAGCATTCATGCGCCCCGGCAACCGAACCGGAACACCACTCTACATGGCTCCCGAGATCGTTCGTCGTCGGGCTACCGACCAGCGCCTGGATATTTTTGCTTTCGGCGTTTCCTGCTATCAACTACTGACCTTCGATTTCCCTTGGCCAGGCGGCGAGACAAGTGGACTTGCAGCACTGAATCACGACACATCCAATCCTCGAGACATCTTCAAGTACCGCCCAGACCTCAATAAAACGCTTGGGGGCATGATCATGCAGTGCGTACAACCCAGTCCTGAGAATCGGGTACAAAGCATGGATCAGTTCGTCAGCACATTGCGACGCGTCCCATCGGAAACGGATGACTAGGCTCCGTCGGTTCATAGTGAGTGCCTCGTCGCTGCTTGAGGGAGCGAAGTTTCTACCATGCCGTTAAGAGTGTCACTGCGAACTCTCCTCATCATACTCGCTCTGCTTGCAGCCATCTTGATGCCGTTGATGGTGCATCTACATTCCCTGAGAAACCAAACGCTGGCGGCGGAGCAACTAACGGCATCTGGAGCACGCATCTTCTACCAACCCGATCACGGACTGTTTGGGCTCTTTCCGAAGATCGAGCTAGTGTCGATCGTTGAGTTTCGCGGCGAGCCAGTGGAACTTCAGTCGCTACGTGAATTGAGCGTACCGCATCTGGCTTTCGTACATGCCGGCGTCACTTCAGAATTGGTCGATATTCTTGTCGAGATTCCCGACCTACGTATGCTCAATCTCTCGGATACAAATGTGAGTGACGACGCTCTGGATAGGTTCGAAAAGCTGCCGGATCTTGAGTACCTCAACGTGATGGGTTCCGGCGTGACGCCTAAAGGCGTGCGAGATTTCATCGAACACCGCCCAGATTGCAAATTGAGCGTGGTGTCCGACACGGAATTCATGAAGTGGTTGAATCGATTGTTCCGCTCGGACGCGAATCTTTGAGTCCTCTTGAACGCGTTATGTTGCATCGACCTGCGTTGACAACGCTCAATTTCGGTCTTTCCCTGAGTTGCCAGGTCCAGGCAAAGATACACCGCAGCAAGTATCGGTTTATGGCCGGAGGTAGCGTTGTCAACCTAGTCCTTTATGTCGCTTGGAATCGGTGCAGTCGAAGGCAGAATTCGAACAACGTATTCTCAAAGAACTACTGGCTCAACTGTTAGCTTGGCATGAGGGAAAACTTCAGCCCCAAACCCTAGCTGCAAATCTGACTGCTTTTCTACGCGAAAATATGGTTGTTGCAACTCACGAGCGGTTGACCAGGTCGTAAACGCTTGACGAGTTCCGCGCGGCTTCGGCTGAATTGTTGGATGCTCATTTCGCTTCGAAAATGGAGCGAAAAGAATGCGAACTCGAATGCCCCCAAGAAAAGTTCCTGATATCTGAAAAGCAGTCTCTTGTATCTAGCGAGTATTCTGGCGATGACTTCTATGCCAATTTGCAATAAGACGACATACGACACTCCTTGGCTCCACTTGCCATCCATGACCGCCTCGCCCACTTGGTGCGTCGTTTTAGCCTAGGCGTATTCTCCCTGCAAAGCTTCTTCTTTTGCAGCATTGGAGCAGTTGCTGCCTTGATCCTCGGCGATGGTGTGGGGTTGGGGTAGAGCACTCGCAGAGCGTCAACATCCCCAAGAACAAAACGTTGACGATGCAAAATGATCAAGTTGATAGCACTGCGGGCTTCGAGTTCTTGATTAGCCAAACGACCACACCTGATCACTCGCCGCGACACGATTGGAGTCCCTCCTGAGATTCCGAGTGGAGCATTCCACGGGTTTAGCTTGAGCCCATACCGAAGAGCAGGGAGTTATCATTGCTGATCCCAACACCTCCGATGCAACCCGGCACCCCGCTATTGGGACTAGTGAATCCAAGTTGATTCAGCTGCAGGCCCCAAAACAAGAACCGGATGCGAACTTGGATTCTATTTTGGCGAATTCCCTAAGCATTTTAGAAAAAGATATTACAGCGGGGCGAGAACGTTAACAGGGCGATCTAGGTCTACAGAAGATCATGTCGCTGCTTGACAAGGGAGACTTGAAGCAGGCTCTCGGTGCGTTGTCTCGGATGTCGGCCGCGTTCAGCGGCCAGAACGCAACCTTGCTCAAGCTAGAAACCCTGGCGGGTGGTGACAGCAAAGCGCGACTGGAAAGCTGGGAGTTGCTTCTCCGGACGCTCGAGACGAATTTCCTCAGCGACATGATCGCGGCAAGGCTATTGTTGACCCGCTCCAATGATGAGCGACGAGCTATATTCAAAAAGTTCGCCGACAACCCAGGCGCACCAGCACACCAAGCGCATTGGATCCGCTCTTTTACAAGAAATACTGAAATTTCCGGTCAGCTAGAGGCTCTTCAAAAGAAAACTGTCGCCTTGGATTCTTTTATGCTCGATGGAATATTCTTGGCGAGTGCCTATTGCAACGCGGAGCGACTGGACGCTGCTTTGGCCTCTCTCCAGTCTGTGGAAATGGAGCTTCAGATAATGACAAACCTCGGGTAGTCTGTCGTCTACACTTTGCTGGTTTCACGCAATCAAACGATGCTTTTGTCACGTGTTTCCTGGACAGCCGCAAGGACCCGATCGGTTGTCGATTCTGATCGCAGCTCCACCATCGATTAGAACCGTTGGCTTTGCTGCTCCCTTCTTAATTGGCCATCCGCTCAGCATGCTCTGCGATGCGAATTCACACCTGAACTAATCACGTTTAAGAGATCGTCGCATGCCGCCATGACTGAGTTGGACGTAATGGCACGCATGGAACTGTTTTTGCCTTTTCGCTGCAATTTACCTGCGGGCTGAATAGGACTCTGGACAATTCGGTGCTCGTTCCCGTAGGGCCCCGACTCTTCTCCCCAAGTGACACCATGCAAACTAACACAAGGCGTACCAATACAGCTGGCCATATGCAACGGCCCTGTATCACCGGTAAGTAAAAGCGTGCACCGGCGCAGCAACTCAAGCATCTCCAGCAAGCTGGTTACCGGTGCAAGTCGCGCCGCACCACGACTTTCGGCAACAATCTGCTCCGCCATCTTTTTCTCGTCGTCCCCTGCCCAGAAGACAAGGCTAGTCAGACCATGGTCAATCTTGATTCGTCTTGCTATCTCAGCAAAGCGATCGGTTGGCCACCGGCGCGTATTCCAACCCGCACCAGAATTGATGGCTAACCAACTGGAGGGAAGCTGGTACTCCTTTAGCTTTGAATCAGCG
Source organism: Planctomycetaceae bacterium (assembly GCA_002862265.1). Classification (GTDB taxonomy): domain Bacteria; phylum Planctomycetota; class Planctomycetia; order Pirellulales; family Pirellulaceae; genus Aureliella. The sequence goes on from PKCQ01000549.1 coordinate 6,591, forward strand.
ACGGCTGCTGCGGCCTGGTAAACCGGCATTTCAAACTGCGCCATTAAGGGTTCTATAGTTTTCCACGGACTGAGAAGCTCCAGGTAAGTGTCTACCATGTGGCTCTGCGTTCGGGAGACGCGGTGTGTCGCGCACCAAGGGGCTACTTCTCGTGCATGACTTCGGTCAAAGCCAACTCGCAACTTGGCACCAGATAGCCAGCCAAGCATCGCACTCTTGGTGAGTCCTTGGGGATCAAGTACGAGATCGCACTGCAGTTGCCTCAGCTCGTCGCGCAGCTCTATCCAGGCTCTGGGACTACAGAGCCAGCCCTTCGGGATCTTGATCACCTCATCAACAGCAGGATGCTCCTGCAGGAACTGGCTCGCTGCACAAGAGACGGCCCAGTGAATGCGACATTCAGGCCATAGCTGTTTTGCGGCAACTGCCAGAGGGATCGTCAACAAGCAGTCGCCAATCGCACTGAGACGCGTAATCAGGATGTTTTTTGGCTCGCAACTGTCCAGCATGGTCCAAGAATGTACGGAGAATAACGAATAGTCTTCATTTCCATATGTGTGCAACCTACCGCAAGCCTGCTCTTGAACTCAAGGCAAATCCTGGGTGTACAATGAGGTTGATCGCTTCGGGACAGTTCGACGTGCTTCGGGCTGCCCGATTTCCTTCGCCTCATATTCTAGGGCTGACGACCATGCACGGTCATTTCAAGATAGTCCCTCTTCTTCTGCTCGGAATCACTCTGTCAGGGTGCGCGTCGGGTTGTGAAAAGAACAAGGGCCCGAAATCACGAATCGTGATGAAGCATGACGGCTATGAAATGCACGTCATGGACAATTCCGACTCCGTTAGTCTCGCCTTTGCTATCAACTCCAAAGGTCACGTACTGGGTAAGAAGGAAACCGCTGACGAAAGCGGCAACATTTTTTCCAACATCTTCTTTTTCGATGATGGACAAAAGCAAATCGACCTCGGCTTGCTCAAGGACTACACCAATTCAGAAGTCGAAGCGCTGAGCGACAATGGCCTAGCAGTAGGCTACGCTAGCAGACCAGTTGGTGACCCGAGAGGATCATTAACGGCACTTCTGTGGGATGTGAACAAAAATACGATTTCTCAGCTTCCCCACATCGAAGGCGACTCTGCATCCCATGCCCAAGGAATCTCAGCGGACGGCTCGCGCATCGTTGGCTACTCCACTGGTAACGAGCCACAGCGCCTACGTCCCTGCGTTTGGGAGAAGAAATCAAGGAAGTGGGTGGCTCAAGCTTTACCAACAAAGTTTGATTACAACCCTTACACGATGTCGAGCTCAGTCGTTATCTCTCCCGACGGCAAGCTCATCGCCTCTTGTGTGACCGAGTCGATGGAGAACAACTTTTTAGACAGCTGCTTGGTCGTGTGGAAGCAAGATACAAATGGCAAATGGAAGAGCAAGCAATTGAACGCAGAGCAGATGTATGTTAGCGCTATGAACAATGCCGGAGAGATCGTTGGTGACGCAAGCAATAAGAAAGGTCAGAGAACTCCCTATTTTGTCAGCCCCGACGGAGAGTACGAAATGATCGAATTGCTGTCGGGAACTGTCTCCGGAAACGCTTACGGAATCAACAATGAAGGAATGGTAGTCGGCATCTGCAATGATCCACCTGGCCCAGACGCTGCAGTGCGCCCCTTTGTGTATTACAGGGGTGAACAAACCGCACTCAAGCTACCCAAGGGAAATGAATACAGCTTGGTTTACGCGATCAATGACGCTGGCCAAATCGCTGGCTTAGCCGAGGTGAAGTTCGAAGACCGCAAGGAGAAGAATGAAGAAACCGGCGAGGAGGAACCCGTCGTCAAAGCCCTCGCTTTCGTCTGGCGACCAACTTCCCAACCGTATTGGGTTCCGCCTTAAATCCTGAGCCACGAATGTTCTTTGCTATCAGGAACCAGGGAAAACACCTCATTTCGCCCCTCCTGCAATGAGTGTTCATCAGTGTCGAGCAGAGTGGTTCTTCCTCGAACCTTGCAGAAACGATGAATGATTACAGCAAAACGCGGGCACAGAGTAGCGTCAAGTGTCCCTTTGATACCAAGAGCCTTTGCCTGCCTCTCCTCCCCACGCGGTTTTGCACCTTTTCGGTCGAAGTCCCATCGTGTTCGGCAAAAGGTTTTCTGGCGAACCCGTTGAAGAAATCGCTTCTTATTTGCGACCAAGGACGACCAGGCACATATCGTCAGCTTGGGCAGTGCCTTCGATGAAGCGTTTTACATCGGAAACTATGTGATCGCCGATCTCGGCTAAAGTCCCTTTGCCTGCAGAAACAAGCTCCTGCAGCTGGCGGATGCCAAACATCTTGCCTTGCCTGTCCGGCGCCTCGTTGATCCCGTCCGTGTAGAGCACCAAGCGATCACCAGGCTCGATCTGAATTTTTGCAGACTCATACTCGAAGCTCCCCACAACGTTAATAGGCACGCCAGCAGCTTCATCCCCAGGCTCGCTGACCGCCCCGCCGGGCTTTAACCAAATCGGGGCCATATGTCCCGCGTTGACAATCTCCACCTGCCCCGTAGAGGGCTCCAAAATACAGCAGATAAAGGTTACAAACTTCTCAACACCCAAAGCATAAAGACGCTTATTCAACTTCGTGATCGCGACACTTGGGGCTGCTTCACTGGCGAGTAAGAACTTTGTTTCGGCGGACAGCTTGGCCATAAACATCGCAGCTGCCACACCATGCCCAGCTACATCTGCAACGATCACAACCAGCCGGCCGTCCGGCAATTCGATGTAATCAAAGTAATCGCCGCCGATCTGGTCGGCGGGATGATAGTAGTCATAGAACTCGTAGCCGGCCAAATCAGGCTTAGCTTGAGGCAGCAATGCTTTCTGGACGTTGCTGGCCAGTTCCAGGTCTTGTTCTATCTTTTGTTGCAATACCGCTTGTTCGTGCAATTGAGCGTTCTCGATCGCTACGCCAGCTTGGGTGGCGACGCCTGCCAATACATCCAGATCTGCCGGCTCGAATCGCCGCTTAGAATCCAGCGTGTCGAGCTGAAGAGCGCCAATCGCATTGTCTTCTGAGTCCAACAGTGGGGCGACAATGATAGAGCGTATCTCGAAGTCCGCGATGCTGACGGCCGTGTCAAATCGACTATCGTTGCTCGCATCCATCGAGATGATCGCCGACTTGGTATCCATCACTTCACGCATAACGGTTCGGCTGATTCGCATGGATTCCTCGTCGCCCTGCTGACGCGTTTTGAACCAACGTGGAATCAAGTCATCGCCTTCGGCCAAAACGATGAATGCTCTGTCGGCTTGCAGGAAGACACGAAATAAAGTCTCAAGAACCTTCGGTAAAACCTCCTCTAGCTTTACCGCACCGCCAAGTGCCGTCGCGATCTCAAGCATTGCACTTAGACGTACTTCAGCATTCGTCGTCAGCTGCGAACCATATTTGCTACCACGAATATCAAGCCGACTACTGAATTCGCGTGAGCTGCTAACGTGTGCGTCGTCATCGACCATAACGACGCCGAACGAACTCTGATCCTGATCCACGCGAGAACATCCGAGCAGTTCGCTGTCGATGATCGCGGGCCGGTCGGAATGAAACGAGAATTCGATATCGCAGATGCGAATCAGATCACCATCTTTGAGTGACGCGGGCAGGCCGAGTAACTCCCCATTCAAGAAAGTGCCATTACGACTGTTCAGATCAGCGATCTCATATCGCCCGTCTCGCCGTTGGACTTTGGCATGTTGACGGCTCACAGCCCCCACATCGATCGTAACGTCACATTCTGGGTGCCGCCCGAGCACTGTCTCTTCTTTCTCAATCTCATAGCGATTTCCAAAGCTGGAACCACTTATTGCGGTTAGAAACGCCATTTTCTCAGTCAACGGAGAGCAGATAACTATGAAAGTCCCAAACCTGCTTGGGAGTCCGAGCCGATGCGGACCAGCATTTTAGACTACTCCGTCGCCCCGATAAGGCGGCAGAAACTTTTTAAGAATCATTCTGATAGTTCTCCTTAGATCTGGCTATCCTGGCCGCAGGTCCGGCATTACGAAAAAGGCCTTCACCCTACCTAGATCCCCAATCACCTGTATCGGGCCTTTCACCGCGCAGGAGGTATGCGGTGAGTGATTGTTATAGATGTTGGCAGCTTACCGCTGATGTATTTCTCGGATCCGCAACTGAAACTTCTGATGCGAGCTCGAACATTGATCACGGACAGAGCTTACTAACCAGATCGCATCTGTGTTCAATCTGAGTTCTGTCTGTGGCTTCAGAACGTTATCCGAACAGCGCCTGAGTCAGGTTTGGATTGCTCAGGAGTTGTTGGTTGCTTCGTGAAGCCGCAGGCGAATTTTTTCGGCCCGAAGATGAGAACTATCTTGGCTGCAAAGAAACACGGTTTGTGAGTAAGCCTCTGAGGCACTCAACGGCGCCGACGCTACATTCTTGGCACGACGCCAATACCCAGCAGTTCAAGGCCTTGCTTCAGGACTTGCTGCGTCGCGAAGCAAAGAGCCAGTCGACTTTCTTTGAGTTCTCGCGTTTCTGCCTTCAAGACGGGGCATTGATCAAAGAATAATGCGAACTGCTTGGCCAGACTATAGATGTACGCGGTCAACACGCTGGGATAATACTCCTCAACCGTATTAAGTAACACGTCTTCGAATTGGAGAAGTTTCAGCACGAGATCACGCTCTGCTTGCTCGGCAAGGTAAATCTCAAATCCGCCGACAGTTTCCATGCTCAGATTCGTTTCGGATCGTGCGATGATGCTGCAGGTTCGGGCGTACATGTATTGCAAGTACGCGCCCGTCTCTCCAGCGAGTTGCACCATCTCTTTGATGTTGAACTTGTAGTCACTGGTGCGATTGTGCGAGAGATCGGCGTACTTAATCGCACCAATCCCCACGGTTTCGGCAATCCTCAACGTCTCCTCTTTACTGAGTTCAGCCAAACCACCTTTCTCAAGGCGTTCTTCATCACAGACAACCGCATGAGCAGCTTGCACTGCTTCATCTAGCAGTAAGTCCAAGCCCATCACGGTGCCGCTTCGAGTCTTGAAGGGAGTACCGTCTTCGCCGAGTACGGTACCAAAACTCACGTGCTGCAACTCAACGTCTCTGTAGCCCATCTTGCGAGCGGCAACAAACAGCTTCTCAAAATGCTCCCCTTGTCGGTGGTCGACCACGTAAAGAATCGCGTCGGGCTTGAAATGCTCCATGCGGTACTCGATCGTCGCGAGGTCGGTGGTCGAGTAGAGGAAAGCTCCGTCGCTCTTCTGGATGATCATCGGAGTTTCGAACTCGTCCAGAAAAACGCATATCGCGCCTTTGTCCTCTCTAGCGAGTCCGCTATCCTTCAGTCGCTCGACGACGCCTGACAACATCGGATGATAGAAGCTCTCGCCGTAGGTGTAGTCGAACTCAACGCCCAAACGCCGGTAAGCTGAGTCAATCTCTTCCATCGAGATTGGCACAAACTTCTCCCACAGCTCAAGATTGGCTGCGTCGCCGGCATGCATCTTGGCGGTTTCCAGCTGCGAGCGTTTTTCGATCTCTGGGTGCCCTTCTGCAAGCTTGAGCAGTTCGGGGGCGGATGCGACGGCTTGTATTTTCGAGTTGAGACCCGAGATCGAATCCTCTACGCTTCGAACACTTCTTTTTGCCGCCTTCAGTTTTTTCTTTTGCTGCTTTGCATCTTCGTCAGGCGACGCCTCAACGACTGCAAGTGTTTCCTGGGCCTCGGCTAACTTTACCTCCGCCTCCGGTAACTTGGGCAGGGCGGCTTGATATCCAACAATTGCTTGCACTGTTCGGTAGATGCGGCTGAGTTCGGCGACGGGCTGCTGTTCGAATGCAGCGTCATCTCGAAAGTTACGGTAGCCGTAGATGATCATCCCAAACTGGGTGCCCCAATCTCCCAAGTGATTGTCGGCGATGACGTCGTGCCCCAAAAAGCGTAATATACGCGCGAGCGCGTCTCCGATGACTGTGGTTCGGATGTGCCCAACGTGCATGGGCTTGGCGACGTTGGGTGAGGAGTAATCAATTACGAACGTTTTGCTATCCGTTGCTTCGGATACGGTCAGTCGTGGATCGACGGCTAACTTGGCAACTTGCTCGGCTAGGAACTCGTCCTTGAGCCTCAAATTGATGAATCCAGGGCCCGCGATTTCCGGTTGTAAGCAAATGTCATCAAGCTCGACGCGCTCGACAAGCTCCTGAGCGATCTCTCTCGGATTCTTGCTCAGCACATTTTTCAGCGACATTGCCAAGTTTGCTTGATAGTCGCCGTGCCGAGCATCGCGAGCTTCAACCACTTGCTGCTTGTACTGCTCTGGGTTCTCGACCCATCCGTCGAGTGCATGGGAAAATCGTTCTTGAAGGAGGCTGAGGATTTGCATGCGTCGATATCGTAGTCTGCCGGAGGCGTTTTTTGCTTCGCTGAGTTCAAGATTGCCACAGGTCTCTGCGGGCTGCTAGTTGGACTTTCATCGCCGTAAAACGTTCGTGGTCTGCAGGGATTTGCAAGGAGAATTGGCTTCACTCGGCAGATTTTCGCACTTTTGGCCAGAAATCCCAGGGGGCAAGTAGTGCCGTCTCCGCAGTAGCTCTCACCCCCAAAAAAATGCGTATCGCCGGTCGCCAGGGCTCACAGCAGGCAAGCTGAATTGGCATCGGGAGCGCCGAAGCTGTCGAATAACTCAGCTGCAAGAACTCTCGCTAGGTTGATAGTTCGGCCAGATACTTGCCGAGTTTTCGGCGGACGCGGGATTTGGCTCGGTAGATGCTGCCTACGCTCATTCCTAGCTCCTCGGCAACGGGGGCCGAAGGCGAGACCTGCTCCATCACTTGACGTACGAGCGAGCTCTGGAGCGAATCGGGACAGATGCACGACCCAAGTTCTTCCAGCCGGATCCGTCAACCGCACCTCATCCAGCAAACTGGAGGAGAGTGTCCGATGCTCGGGTTTGCTACGATTCATGTCGAAGATCTGGAATCAGAGAACTAAGGCTAGCGTCAGAAAGGCATCAAGGCCGGATCGTAATGGTTTGGTTTGCCCGTTCCATTTTCAAGCTAGCTTGCTGCCCAAACTGCTTCAACAATTCGTCAACCTTAGCATTCTTGATATCCAGCGAAATCCGCTGCTTTCTTTGTTCGTCGGCGACGGCGGAGTCCCACTTCAACTTCAACCCCAAGCTGCCAGCCAAGCTATTCAGAACGACTGCAACCGGCTCGTTTTTGACTTCAAAACTATACAAGCTGTTGGCAAACGCATTCTTCGGAGTGCCGCCCCCAGAGGCTGGCTGAGCTAACAAAGCCTGGTGCAAAGCCGTAGGACCGCTGACCAATGTCAATTCACCTCGGCGCGTCACTTTGCCCTTGTGCCGACGCGCTAGCTTCGCCAAGTCCGCGGTTCGCCGCGCGATCGGCCCCAATGATTTTGATTCGTAGCTGCAGGACCAAGCACGCTCGGAACTCAACAATCGATAGCCGAGGGAGCTTTCGCTTTCGTTCCAAAATGGCTCCAGACCAAAGCCGCTACCAATCAGAGCCAGCTGAGTCGCTAGAGTACAGCTTCCTATTGCACCTTTATGCATCAGGTCGTGCGGCAACTTTGCCGAGACGGATATCGACCAAGAAGACTCGAGTTGCTGTACGAGACTCATAGGTGTGGCGAGCTCTTCCCATTGCAGGACTCGCATTTTGGTAAGAGCCTGATTCGCATGCTTACTAAGAGCATCGTGCAGCACCACGTGTGCCCGCTGCAAACGTGGCAACGTGTTAGCCGGGCCAACGTACAGCACGTTCTCCAAGAGCCCCAGATCGAGCTCAAACTCCTTGCCAAGACGTTCGATGGCCGTTGACAAAGTATCGCTTTGGTCCGTTTGCAGTTTCAACAACTGATTGGGATCGATCCGACGATCAATCCACAGGCTAAGCCGGTGTGACATGGCCAATTCCTGCATACCTTGACGCAAGGGTTTGTTTTTCCATAGCAGCGTCACTGGCTGATTCAGCTTGTTGATGGAAACACGCGCATTAGGCATGCACAGCAGGTTGTAGTCGAGCGAAGAGTTGTTGTTGGCTAGCGCTGTCAAAGGCAAAATGCTAAACAGAATTAGGGCAGCAGGCTTTAAGATGCCTGAATTGATGCCACCAAACCAAACCACATTGGCCACCTGTAGAAGTGTCCAACTCTGCTTTGAAATCCGATATAGGATCATGCCGCCCAATTTCCTTTTGGCTAGCAATTCATCTGTCTGCGGCGTTTCGCCAAGGCGAAGAATCATGTCGTAAAGCCCTTTGGCAGGTCTTAGCCGGCTTTTGCATGCTTCGACTACTTTCATCATACCACAGCGTTACGCTTCACTTTGCGCGGTTTAAAGAGAATACACGGGCGAAAGCTGCCAAAGCCCGGCTCGAAAACATTCCTTCAACAGCCGCTGCCGCTGGGCAAAGAATTGCTCTGCTTTTTTTCGAGATTATACTGGGACTGGATAGCCTGGATGAAACTTCTACAGGATTCATTCTTTTGGCGAGAATGGCAAACATTATCCGGCCCGGGTTCAAATACCAGATCGAATCGATCGCTGCAGAAACACCCGCTGGTAGACCGCGAGAGAACTTAGCAACTGGATGTCCAAGTGGGCCAAAGAGCAACGCGATACTCACAGCTACTTCGCTTCTACCAAACCTATCTGTGCGAGGGTGATACGCCTTGTTTCATTCGTTCGGTGGCTCAATCCTACACGCTTGGTTCGTTGGAACGCCTGCTACTGTCGGGCGATATGCACACTAGGCGAGCTTCAGCCATAGCTCTGGGCTTGATCGGCGATACCTCGAATGTGCCAACGCTAGGCCCGTTGCTTTCTCATCCCGACCGCAAGCTCCGCTTGGTAGTCGATGATGCAGTTCGAAGCATTGCGGCCCGCGAAGGCACACCCTACCAACGACAACAGCTGGAGCTGATCGTTCGAACCAATGAGTGTGGACAGTTCGAAGACTCGATCGAAATGGCAACCGAATCGGTTAAAGGCGGCGACAGCAATGCGGAAATCTTTCACCAGCGTTCCTTGGCGTTTTTCCAGAGTGACGCAGTCGAGCTCGCAATCGAGGATTGCCATCAAGTCCTGAAGCTCAATGAGTTTCACTACGAAGCGATGGTTGGACTCGGGCGCTGCCACTTGGAGCTCGGTAATTTGCTCGAAGCGCTGAGCTGGTTCCGCAATGCCTTAGTT
>PKCQ01000382.1 GCA_002862265.1 Planctomycetaceae bacterium
CCGTTTGCTTTTAGGCTCGCACTACGCTCGTACTCCTGCGAATCCTTCACCATAGTCGCCCCTAGCGATTCGGACAGCCCCTGCAACTCGGCCATAGACAACAAAGTCGGATCTGACTCTGACGGATCGGCTTGCACGGCAAACTGCGATGGCTTCGCAGCTACTTGCTCTTCTGCAGCCTGCCGATACAAACCTGGTGCCGTAGCTGCTACCTGAGTACTCTGGCCGTCGGAACCAAAAGGCAACTCGAGGTCCTTGCGCTGGTGCACGAACTTGCCTTCTTGCTCCGCATCGTGCTGAATCTCGACCGTTGCACCTGCGGTGAGATTGGGCGACACACCGCCTCGACAGGCCATCTTGGCGAGTTGCTGAATCAAGGGAACGAAAACTGGCCTTTGGGGCAAGTTCGACCAACGCTCGTTCAGCGAGAATGCACATTGCACCACCATGCCATCGCCCGCGCGACAAACCTGCACGGCAGGCGAACCATCCTCGAAACGCAGCGCTGTGTAACTCCTTCCTGCTGTCTTCTCGTTAGCTGCCTCCGCAACGATTGGTCGCCAAGACTTGAAGTCGAGAGAGAACAAATCGCCGGCCTCGCTCCCATTGAAGATACTAAGCCCGGGCGCTTGAATCGTCTGGCGAAGCAGCTTCATTTTGCCTTGCCCCGCAGATCGGTTGGCCAAAGCATTTTCATACCGAGCTGGCAGCACTCCTGCCTCACTCCGCGACTCGTACCAGCGCGAATCCAGTTCGTCGCCCGCGAAAATCAGCAGACCGCCCCCTTCACTCACGAACTCTTGCAGAGCTTCCGTTGCTTTGGCAGGTAGCTCAGAGGTGCCTTCGAGTATCACCAACTCAGGTTCTTCCCGAAACTTCATATGCAAGGCGCCACCGACGGAATCGGTCACACGAAAACGGTTCTCGGTTGTATTTTCTTCCCCGAAAGGCATCAAAGCGAAACGCAAGAAATCCCCGGTGTCTCGCGTTCTTCGCGTTCCCGGCACGCGAACTACACGCACAGGATCTTCTACTTGAACAATCAATTCAGCCCGATCATCGCCTGGCATTCCACCGATGTCCTGTAGCGAAGCACTCAAGTTGTGCCAGCCCATCGTGTCAAGCTCGCAAGCAAGGTTCAGCTGCTCACTTGCCCCGGGCGTTAGAGACAATCGCTCCGATGCAACCGCACGACCATCTACCTCAAAGAAGACTTCCAGATCCCGCTGAGTTTCGCCCTTATCCGCTGCAGCGAAACGCTTCACCGTAACGGAAAATCGTTTCGCTTGCCCCGGAATCATTCTAAAATCATCAGGCTCCTCGAAGCGAATGGAGATATTTTCGCCAGCGCTGTCCGGTTGCAATGAAAGCAACGTCAACTGCATCGGCGGATTGGCCTCTTCCAGCCTTTCGCGTAGCGCAGCGAGAGAGGCTGCATCGATTCCCGACCAATCAGCTGCCCGAAAGTCACTTGCAAGGACCAACTGCTTGTTTGTACTGCTCGCATCACGTAGCTGATCTATGGCTGCCTCCAAACTGGAAATCGGATCGCTACGACCAGCCACCGGACGCACTTCACTTAGCCCACGAGCGAAACGACTTTCATCAACGGTCGTTCCCTCAATGGGCGAAACCTGCCGACTTAGTAGTGCTAAAGACTTTACGGAGCTTTTTCCCGCACCTGATACCGCAAGCAGTTCTTTTTTCGCACGTTCTGATGGAGTTAACCTCCTGCCGAATCACCTTGATCCATCGAGAAACTATCATCGAGCAGAAAGACGGATGCTCTTCCGCTTCCGCTAAGGCCCGCTAACTGCACGGCGGTAAGTACGGGCCGCGCGAGGCAGAATGCCAACAGGAGCGGAATGAGGCAGCGCATCAACAGCAGCAGCAACGACTCCCACTGCATCCGCCGCGAGTTGACCTGGATTGCTGACTCAAGCAGATGCATCGCACCCCAGTCGACGCTTTGAAAGCGTGTACGATTCAACAAGTGAATTAGTAGCGGTGCAAGAAACGCAGCAGCCCCACCCAGCAAGAATATGTTGAGAAAGCTCATTTCTTTTTCGCTTTCCCTCGCTGGCGTTTAGCTACCAAACGCTTCATCACTTCTCCGCAAGGCTCATTGGTCGTGCAAGTGACAAGGTCGATACGCAACTTCGACGTTTCGGTTTCCAACTGCTCGCGAAACTCTTCGACACGTTTCAGGTAAGCCTTGCGGAGTGCGCCGGGATCCAGCAGGTGCTTAGATGCATTTTCCAATGAACGAAACTCAGTGCGGTTGCGAAAGGGAAACTCGAGTTCGTCCTGATCCCAGACCTGGAACAGGATGACATCGTGACCTTGATGCCGAAAATAGGCCAAGGATTTGGACAGACTTTCGATCGCGTCAAAGCAGTCTGAGATCAGAATCAGCATCCCGCGCCGCTTGACCTTCGATGCGACTCTCTGCAAAGCCACACCCAATGAAGTCTCACCACCTGGCCGCGACGATGCTAAAACGCGGAGCAACAGATTCATGTGCCCCATGTTCGATCGCGGCGGTAGGTTCTGCTGCACATCGGTGTCCACCGTACTCAGCCCCACCGCATCCTGCTGAGAGAGCAATAGCATCGACATGCAAGCCGCTAGACGTACCGCGTACTCGTGCTTGGTGAGTCCGTCCGCCTTCTTACCGCCATACTTCATCGAACCACTTTGGTCGAGCACAATCGTGGCTCGCAAGTTGGTTTCGTCTTCGTACTGGCGAATAAACAAACGATCCGATTTCCCGTACAGTTTCCAATCGATCGTACGCAACTCATCTCCGTGAACGTACTCGCGGTGCTCCTTGAACTCGACACTTGAGCCTCGGAACGGCGAACGATGGCGACCACCTGTGACACCTTCAACCACACCGCGGGCAAATAGCTGCAAGCGATCGACAGTGTCGCGATCCTGCTCCGACAGATTGGTCGAAGAAGCTTTATCCTGAGATACGGAACTCACAGCAGCCTATTTGCTCCCTAGATCCTGCAGAGCACGAGCGACTAGGTCGTCCGCGGTCAAGCCTTCCGAATCTGCTGAAAAACTCGGAACAATTCGATGTCGCAATACGGGAGCCGCCAAGAAATGCAGATCCTCGATGCCGACATGATACCGCCCGGTCAGCAAGGCCCGGGCTTTCGAAGCCAAAACGAGTTGCTGCGAAGCACGAGGCCCTGGCCCCCAGTCCAGCATGTCAGCCGTCCAAGGCAGTGGACTATCGCCGCCAGGACGCAGACTACGTACGAGATCCAAAACGGCTTGTTTGACGTTGTCCGCCAGTGGAACCTTTCGAACCAGTTGCTGAAACTCGATCATATCCTCGCCACGAATAACTGGTTTGAGACTGGTCGATGCGTCAGAAGTGGTCAGATCGATGATATCTGCTTCTTGATCGCGTGTCGGATAATCCACCGTGACCTGGAAGAGAAAACGATCTCGCTGAGCTTCAGGCAGCGGATAGGTTCCTTCTTGTTCAATTGGATTCTGAGTCGCCAAAACGAAGAAGGGCTCGGCAAGCTTGTAAGTTGTACCGCCAACCGAAACTTCATGCTCCTGCATCGCTTCGAGCAACGCAGCTTGGGTCTTTGGTGGCGTACGATTGATCTCGTCAGCCAGAACCATCTGCGAAAAGATCGGCCCCTTTTCGAAAACGAGCTGACGCTGCCCGGTTTCTTTGGATTCCTGAATGATGTCCGTTCCAGTAATATCTGCGGGCATCAAGTCAGGCGTGAACTGAATGCGGTGAAAGCTTAGATCCATGGCTTGAGCCAAAGATCGGATCATCAAAGTCTTAGCCAGTCCAGGCACGCCTTCCAACAAACAATGACCTCGAGCGAGCATGGCTATTAGCAGCTGCTCCATCACGCCGTCCTGGCCGACGACCGCTTTGGCTACTTGCTCACGAACTCTACCACACGTCTCCCGCAAACGTTCCGCAGCCTCGACATCTTCATGCTTGGATTCAAAAACTTCACTCGACAAAACGAACTCCTGAAAACTGGGGCAGGGCGTTAGATTCCGTTCCTGTAGCGACTGGCGAGGCAGGGAAGGGCGGGAAAAATGGCAGGAAAGTCAAAAATGCTTTCAATAGTGTAATCGAGTTTAGCAGGCCAGAGCTACCTACGAGATTGGTTCACCTACCCAATAGTGGGTAGGTCGAGACAAGACGCTCATAGCGACACAAGACATCGACAAGCCCGGGCAACACAGAACACAAGAAAGCCCAGAAGCAATACAAAACCTCCTGCCGCAGTGAGCCACTGGTGCGTTGGCGCAGTCAGGCAAAGGCCGTTTGAGTTAAGATAGAGCCCCACTCCATTCGCTCGAACTCGCCTCGCTATGCTTCGCCTTCTACTTCTGACTACCGTCTCATTCGTCACGCCACTCACCACGTCAGACGAACCTCTCGAGGTCTTCTTAGCCCAACGCTGCGTCCATTGTCATGGCCCGGAGAATGCGGAACGTGACTTGCGAGTGGATATACACTGTCGCGCGAGTTCAAACTGTCGCGCGAGTTAAAAAGTGGCAAAGATGCGCACCTGTGGGCCGAGATCGTCGAGCGAATCAATGCGGGTGAGATGCCGCCTAAGGAGGAGCCACAACCAACTGAGGATGAAATTGCCGAAGCAGTTTCAGCACTCAGCACTCGGATCCGCCAAGGCCGAGCGGCGAGAATGGCCGCGCGGCCACCCGTCGCGCACTATCGGCTCAGTCGACAGGAGTATCAGAACACCGTCTACGATCCGCTTGGAGTACACTACGATGCATCCAAGCCTGGCGAACTCAATGCTGATCCGTTATGGCATGGCTTTGAACGGATCGGCTCGCAGCTTTCGCTCTCCCCATCTCATGTGGAGCGTTACTACCGTGCGGCGGACATCGTTTTGTCTCGCGCGTTTCCTGAGAAGCCTATAGAACCACGCAAGGTTCGCAAGACGGCCGCGGATCTCCGATATGGCGGGGAAAAACGCAACAGCAGTACTTGGATCGTTTCGGAATTAAAAGATCGCTTCGCGCTTTGATTTTTCCCGGCCGATTGCAACCGGCATTTCGGTACAACTGGTTCGGCCACTCGGGGCCAGCGCACAGTGGCCTTTACCGAGCGCGGATGCAAGTCAGTGGCATCCGTCCACCAGAGGGACAGATCGCTCACATGCGAATTGGCAAACGCTTGGCTGAAGATTCGAATGAAGGTTTGATCGAACTCGATGTGATCGCATCGGAGGAGGAGCCAGAGATCCTGGAATTTGAAGTCTTGTTGGAAATGCCGGCCAGCTTGGATTTTCGAGTTGTCGCATCGGACATCATCGATCGCCGCAAAGGGGCTCACTATCGGAACGCCCTCTCCAGCCCCAACTATATGTTCACGCACAGTAGTGAATCTAGGCTTCTGAACCCTGTCGCGCCGCAGATGTTTGACGAAGAGGGCAACGGGATTTTCTCATGCGTGTTGCTAGATTGGATCGAGTGGGTAGGCCCCCTTCAGACAGAAGCCGAACGGGCTACTCGAGATGGTGTCCTTCCAGATGAGAGTGCTTCGGCAGAAATTGTGGCAAGGCATCTAAAGAGATTTGCCGAACGCGCGTGGCGCCGACCGGTTGGAACCGAAGAGCTTGAACCGTACCTTCGCATTTACGATGCAGAGCGAGAGGAAGGCGAGGGAGTGTCGGACGCTCTTAAAATTGCGTTGGCCGGCATACTCACTTCACGCCATTTTACCTACTTGGTCGAGGGAAGTCAGGAGACGAGACGCGCGAGCAGCTGAATGATTGGGAGTTGGCTTCACGACTCTCTTATTTCTTGTGGAGCTCAATGCCCGATCAAGAATTGTTCGATGCTGCACGAAATGGACTGGTGGACGACAATGATAGCCTTGCAGAGCAAGTAGACCGCATGCTTAGCGATCCGAAGACCCAACGTTTTGTCCAGGATTTTCCGCGACAGTGGCTGCAACTGCATCGGCTTGGGATGTTCCCGCCTGACGCCAAACTCTATCCAGATTACGAAGTGTGGCTGGAGGCCAGCATGCGAGGCGAAGTGGTTCACTTCTTCGAGGAAGTATTTCGGGGCAACCTGCCGATCAGTGAGTTCCTGCAATCTGATTGGACCATGGCCAACCCGCGGCCTTGCGAATTCTACGGATTACCCGAACCGAAATCGTCTGACTTCCATCGCGTCGAGCTTGGCCCAAACGACAATCGCGGAGGCTTGTTGACAATGGGCTCAATCCTCGGCTTAACCTCGGATGGGACGCGTCACAGACCGGTGCACCGTGGCGTATGGGTGAGCGAATCAATTTTCGGAGAAACGCCGCCTCCGCCGCCAGCGAATGTGGAGCCGATCGAGCCGCATCCGCCGTCGAGCCCCAAAGCGACAATTCGCCAGAAACTCGAGGCTCACGCGAAAGATCCAAACTGTGCAGCTTGCCATCGAAATATCGATCCGCTGGGCTTCGCCTTTGATCAGTATGATGCGATTGGGAGTTGGCGTACGTATGAGTTGGTGGAAGAGGGGACTGACGCCAACCCACTTGTAGACCCAACTGGCTCACTGCCAGATGGACGCTCCTTTCAGGACGCAGTACAGTTCAAACAGCTTTTGCTGGAAGACAAGGAGCGATTTCTTAACGCCTTTGTCGAACATCTTTGCACATACGCACTTCGACGAGTGATGACTGTCGATGACCAAGAGGGTATGCAAAATATTGTGGACGAGGCGAAAGCCAGGCAGTATCGCCTGAACGACATTGTACGCGCAGTGGCATTGTCTCACTTGATGCGGAAACGATAGGACTCGAGTACCAGTAGAGTTATGAGCGATTCACAGAAAAAGTCTTGGTGGATTCATCGTCGACACGCGCTGCGAGCTGCAGGTAGTTGCATCGTACTTCCGCTCCTCGAATGCATGCAGTCTTCGGAAGCCAAAGCGTTGGAAGATGCAGCGAAACACCCGAAGCGAAGCGTCTTTATCTACATTCCAAACGGTGTGAATACGCTCGACTATCAGATCACCAGACCTGGGAAAGACTATCAATTCTCTCGCACACTCAGTCCGCTTGAAAAACATCGCGCGGTGATTACTCCGATCAGCGGGTTACACCATCCCGGCGGGCTCGGGCACCATCACAACTGCCAGAAAATTTGGTTGACTGGTGGCAAACTTGGTCCGTCAGATCGCAACACAATCTCTGTGGACCAACGAATGGCTCAGGTGACAGCGCCTCACACGCGTTTTCATTCGCTCGAGATTTCCAATAAAGGTGAGTCGCTGGCTTGGACTGCCGATGGGATTCGTCTACCAAGCATGAGCCGCTGTCGGAATGTCTTTTCGCATCTATTCGAAGAGCCCAAGAATGGCACCGAAGCTCAGAGACGCATGCTTCGACGTAAAGGCAGTGTATTGGACGCGAATCTGGAGGAAGTGCGGTCATTGGAACGCAAGCTTGGTGGTGCCGACAAAGGGCGTTTGACGCAGTATCTCAGTGCAGTTCGCGAAACGGAGATTCGCACGCGCCGCGCCGACTCTTGGCTGGATGTCCCACGCCCTGAAATAGCTGCGGTGGACCGAGATCGCACGAACCGAGATGTACCGCAGTCGCAAGCCGGCGAGTATTTTAGAACGATGTACGACTTGATCGTTCTTGCATTCCAGACCGATGCCACGCGAGTTGCAACTTTCAGCAGCGGCATTGAAGGACAAGGCATTCCCATCCCAGAGTTGGGTATAACACAGACTCGACATGCTCTCAGTCACCATAACGGCGATCCTGGTCACATGGAAAAATTAACGCAGAGCGATACCTTTGCGGTAGAACAGTTCAGCTACTTCCTGAGTCGACTCGCCGAAACCAATGACTTAGATGGAAATCCGTTGCTCAATACTACGATGGCTCTTTTCGGAAGTGGCATGGCCTATGGGCACAGCCATGGCAATGCGAATCTGCCGCTAGTTCTTGCGGGAGGTAGCTCACTTGGGTTGCGGCATGGCCAGCACTTGGACTTCAACCAAGGTCATTTCGACGGCTACGACCTGGAGAATCATCGCGGCCACTATCAACTCTGCAGCCGTCCTGCAAATCCCGAGGCACATATGAGCAACCTGTTGCTCATGATGGCGCAAAAGATGGACGTCGAGATAGAGCATTTCGGCGACAGTAACAACAGCTTGGATCTGAGTAATTGAGAGCGTTCAATTTCCAGCTCTTGCTTTTTTTCTATTGTTTGGTAGGCGCTTGGCCTGGCAAAGCAGATGAACCCTTTCGTCCGCAACCTGTAGTGTTTCCGCCGGCGGAGGAAGCCAGGGCATTCCGTGGCGAGCTGGTCTTCGTGGATCATGTGAATCGAAGAGGTAGTCTTCGATTGCAGGTCGATGGTGTTTACCGTGAGATCGCTCCGCATCCCTTCGCGATGCTGCCATATAGAATGATCTATTGTCGTGGCGCTCCTGCGGAGCTACGTGATATTCCAATTGGTACTGTCCTCTACGGCCGTTTCTATTTGCCGCCTGATCCAGCGACTTCAGTTGTGCCTGTCGTGAAGCAGGCGAAGGCCGGTTTACCACGCGAAAACCATGCGATTTTGCTTGAGGACGGGCCAAGTCTATGCTTGCGTGAAGGTAAATCATGGAAACTGAAACAGGTGACGATAAAGGACGAGTCAGGCGAGCTCACTGTGCAGCTGGACCGAGAAGAAGGAGGCGAAGGTCTTGAAGGCGAGCACAAAACCACTATCGATTCCTCTACTCGAATTTGGCGCGGTAAGGAATTGCTCTGTATCGGAGACTTGATGGCCGAAGGGACATGGCCTAGGGGCGGTACAAAGGCCTGCGATGATCTGCCAATCCACCTTGGTCTGACTTGGCATCCCCGCTATTTATATCAACAGTTTCATGCCGCGGACATCTGGCTGGATGAGGTTGCATCGAACGTTGCTAGAGAGCGGCAGCGGCAGGTCCATATTCGCCATATCCGTCACCGCTGGATGCCAGCCTGGGTCGACTCGGTGGAGTATGGCGAGTTCGGCGAAGCGACAGTTCAGGTGACGCTGTTTGGCGGTATGGATGAAAGCCTCTACGCTGACTTCAAGACAGGCACTGGAGTACAAATGGCAGCATCCGAAAGCACACTTCGCACCTATTGGCCTGATCATGACGGTATGGAAGGCAGGATCGAAGCGGTGGAGCGAGTCGACAGCGAAGTTCCATTCGGTAGCAGTGGCATTCAAGTGACATTCTCTGTCAACTTGGTGCTGGAAGGATTCCGCCCAGGCCGCATCGTTCGGATTCGCCCCAATAGCTGGCCGAGAGTCAAACCTCCCAAAGAAGAGCTTATCAACGGTTTCCAAGATCGCTGGCCAAGCCCCGACATCTTCAAGAAGTAAGACTACTTCGGTTCAGGCCCTGACAGCATGAGTCTAACTACCCCTGCTCCTCCGCTTACTCCTGGGTGGAACTCTCCTCGAAATACGCGAAGAAGAGCCCTAATGCGATCCATAGTTAAGGTGCTGGACCTGACCTTCAACGCTAGAGAGCTGGAACCTCAGTGCGCTCGGTGACCTCTGCGGCTCGAGTAACTTGGCGAACGGAAACCAAAGAGTGGAATGGGCCCCTAAGTCAGTGGTTAGCTGCGTCCACGGGCTGGAAGACTATGCCACTTTTTCGCTGCGAAGAAGCCCTGCCCGGGACTGTTTGCTGTCAGGAGGATTGCTATCTTGTTGATATGCAGGATCGAAGGCTCCCCCGCAGCGCGGCGCGAAAACTCTTGACTTTGCTCGCAGAAACGGCCCAGAGATCTCACTTGTTTCAAAACTTCCTCACATCAAACTCCCTCCAACCCAGAATAATCGCATCCATGGCAACTGTTTTACTGACTGGATTCGGGGGTTTTCTTGGCTCGGAAATCGCGAGGCAGTTGCTGGCAGCGGGGTACCAAGTACGTGGTATTGCGCGCAATGAATATCCGGAACTCGAGGCAGCCGGTGTAGAGACGGTTCAGGGAAGTATATCCGATCGTGACCTTGTTCTCGAGGCAACGCAAGGCTGCGATGCCATCATCAATACGGCCGCAAAAGCAGGCGTCTGGGGCAAGTGGCCTGAATACTACGGCATCAACACGCTTGCCGTATCGCATCTGCTGGAAGCGGCCCAGCAAAACAAGATACAAACGTTCGTTCAAACAAGTAGCCCCAGCGTAACCTTTGACGGCAAAGACCAATCGGGAATTGACGAAACGGCTCCTTATCCGGAGAAGTGGTTGTGCTTTTATCCGCAGACCAAAGCACTTGCCGAACGAGCGGTGTTAGAAGCTGCGAAAACGGGACAAGTTCGCGCATGCGCTCTCCGGCCCCATTTGATTTGGGGCAAAGGTGACCCGCACTTGTTCCCACGCGTGATCAGTCGCACCTTGGCGGGACGCCTGCGTCGTGTTGGAGACGGCAGGAACGTCATCGACGTCGTGCATGTTCGCAATGCAGCTCGGTCGCATGTGCTTGCTTTTGAGAAACTGTTGGCTGGTGATAAGGACGTCAACGGCCAAGTATTCTTTATCACGGATGGCCAACCCGTTGCCTGCTGGGACTGGATCAGCAAGATCCTGACGACCGCTGGAGTGGAAGTGCCCCAGAAATCGATTTCTTTCTCCGCCGCCTATGGGATAGGAGCAGCTCTCGAAGCTACCTATTGGATGCTTGGCAAAAAGAACGAACCGCCGATGACACGGTTCGTCGCCGCACAACTGGCCCAGGACCATTATTTTTCAATCGGCAAGGCTCGTAACCTTCTTGGCTACGATCCACAGGTTGACATTGAGAGTGAGTTTGCGGGCTGCAAGGAATGGCTAGCAGGCATGGCGAACGGATAACAGATTTATGCACCCAGCAATTTGGACGCTGCTTCGGTTGGACTTCGCTGGTTCCCTGCGTATCCTAACCAACCTGCATAAGAACTGGCGCCAGCTAATCTTGTTTGTGTTGATGCTTGTGTTCGTCGGTGTTTTCGTGGTGGTGCGAGCGATGAACCCCAGCGTCCAAGGCGCCAGTCGCTTCGGGCCGGCCATGCCGTTCTGGGCCATGCTCTACTTGATGACAACTTGGCTAACGGCCTCTGCGGATCGAGGATTGGTGATGCGCCCCGCCGAGATCCACTTTCTCGTGGGAGGCCCTTTTCCCCAACGCGATATCATCACACTGAATCTGATTCGACTTGGCTTTCGATCCTTCATCTCCGCGCTGGTTCTGTCCTTGCTCGCAATGACTTACGTGCCGAGCTATCCTTCGGCCCTGATCAGCATATGGATGCTCATTGGGGTGTCGCTGCTGGTCGGAATGCTTGCTTCGCTTTCTTCGAGTACTGCGCAGCGGCAAGTGGTTCAGCGAGGAAGACGAGTATTCAATATACTAGCGATGGCGACACTGATCACAATCGTGGCTCAGTCTTTTCAGGCCGTGCGCGCCGCCGACGTCTCTCCCAATGTATCGGCGATTGCCGCAGCGGCAGCCGAAACTCAGCTTGGTCGCTACGTGTTGCCACCGCTGGCCTGGATGTTTCAGCCGATGTCCGCAAATAGCTTCTTTGGTGAAACGATTTTCTTGTTGCCTGCTCGCTTAGGAGTCATCGGTTTGCTCCTTAGCTTGGTTTACTTATTAGGCGGACACTACCTTGAGACATCGACGCGGCGGACGGATCAGTCGATTGCGAAGCGGCAAAGTGCTTTACGAAGCGGTGTCGCGGGTTCAAGTGACAAACGCAGCTGGACGGCAAGCATTTCTCTTCCGCTCGTGTGGCGACTAGGAGGTGTCGGAAGTGTTGCGTGGATGCAGATGCAACATAGCGTCCGAATCTTGCCAAGGTTTCTACTGTTTACCTTGACGATCGTTGGCGTTGTGCTGGTGATTCCTCTCGTGGTCGATGCTCGACGCATGGAAGGCCTCGGGTCGATTGCTTGGATGAGCGGCCTGAACCTCTACGCAGACTTCTTACTATTACTACAGCTGCCGATTGGCTTTTTGGGACCGGTCGCCCAACGCGAGATGCTCAAGTCATTACCCATTCCAAGTTGGCGTGTGGCACTCGGGCTCTTGGCCGGCCCTTTGATTCCGCTCGCGTTGGTGCACTTCGCAGTTCTAGTTCTGTTCCTGTTCCTAGTGCCTGACAGTTGGACTCTTGTGCTTTGCACTTCAGTGGTCCTGCTTCCCGGCGCAGCGGTCCTGGTAGCGAACATCAACTTGCTAGGTTCTTGGGGCGTCATTCGGCCGCGAGCCTTGCAACAGCGCGATGCCTTGGCGGCTGGTCGAGCGATGGCGAGTGTCTGGGTTTTCTTTCTGACTCTGATGCCCGCGGTGATTTGCGGAGCCTTGTTCGCGGGCCTTGCAGGAGCCTTTCTCAACTTCGCAATCTATGGGTATTTGTTTGGTATGGCAGCTGGAGTCACCATCTCTTGTGTGATTTACGTACTGCTGATCGCCCGTAGCTTCAGCCGCTGGCAGCCCGACGCTGGAGCCGGTGGCCAAGAAGAGGCGGAAGTCGACCGCTAGCTCGGAGATTTGCCGTCCGAATAGTTTCGCTGGCAATAACAACTCCGATTAACCGCTCGAACGACGTGCAATTGAGGGCAATTTAGCCAGCTTTGCACGAGGAAAAGCATAGGTCGATTGATGCTAGAGTCCTATAATGCAACGAACTATCGACGCGAACCGGGAGACTCCGTTGCCTTTCCGAAACATCCAGATTCTGTGCATCGTCATGCTGGTCTGCTATGCCTGCTACATTCAGGCAGAGCGTTTGAAGTATGCCAGTAAGATCGGACATGCCATCCAACTGATTGAAAACAACTACGTTGAGGAACGCGATCCAGACGAGTTGCTTGAAGCGGCCATGCAAGGGATCGTCGAGAAACTTGATGAGTTCTCGGCCTACATCCCACCGATTCAATACGAGCAGTTTCAGTCTGGCATCGAGCAGGAATTCGGCGGCATCGGCATCATGATCGAAGGGCCGCCCACGGTGAAGCAGCTGACGGTTGTGACTCCAATTCCCAACACGCCCGCTTTTCGCGCTGGCCTGCAACCCGGTGATATTATTACTTCCATTGATGGACACTCCACGGAAGGACTGGTCACAGATGAAGCATCCAAGTTGATGCGAGGACCGGTTGGCAAAACTGTGAAACTGACTCTGCGTCGCCCTGGCACAGCTCAAGTGATGACAAAAGACATCATGCGTGCCGACATTCAAGTCGACTCCGTTTACGGCGATCGAATTCAATCCGACTCAGAATGGGATTTCTTTCTCAGGGAGGATTCCAGAGTCGCTTACTTGCGAGTCACGCAATTTGGCGAAAAGACAACTGGCGAGTTCTTAGACGCGATCAAACAGATCAAACCTCAGGTTGAAGCGTTGGTCATCGACCTGCGTTACAATCCAGGTGGCATCCTTTCCTGTGCGGTCGAACTTTGCGACACGCTGGTCAACGAAGGTCTGATTGTCAGCACGCGCGGACGCAAAGATATGTTTAAAACGGAGATCGAAGCAACTGCTAGCGTTGACCTCAATCTTGGTATCCCAATCGTAGTTATGGTGAACGGCCAATCCGCCAGTGCAAGCGAGATCATGGCGGGATGCTTACAAGATCTAGGGCGGGCCAAAATCGCAGGCACACGTTCTTACGGCAAAGGCACCGTTCAGCGAGTGTTCCCGCTCGCTTCCGACACCGCTCTCAAGTTTACGACGGCCAGGTTCTACCGACCGAGCGGGGCGAACATTCATCGCACAAAAGAAATGACCGAAGATGATGAATGGGGCATTTCTCCCGAGGCCAATCTGACGCTTGAAACCACCGACATGCAAGAGCTAAACTTGCTTCGACGCTGGCGACGACACAGCGATCCAAGAATCACCACCAATCCGGACCGCCCACCAGCACCGAAGTGTGCAGGTGACCCGCAGTTGCTACAGGTGCTCGAGCACTTGCAAGAACAACTCGATCAAGCAGAAGCAATTTCGGCACCTGCGAAGGAGGTTACGGAGTGAGCGGCACAGGAAGGAAACGGCTTCTCATCGTGGGCTGCGGTTATGTCGGAGCCGAAGTCGTCAAACTAGCCAACGAGCACTTCTCGGTCTTCGCTTTGTCGAGAAATCCGGATCGCGTCCCCGAATTCAATGAGCTCGGAATTTCGCATATTCTTGGAGACTGGCTAAGACCAGAAACCTGGAGCTCCCTTTCGCATTTCGACGCGATTCTGTTTTCCGTCCCGCATCGAGCTGATGAAAAGCTGGGGAATCAAACGCATGTGGCGGGCCTAAAGGCGGCATTAATCAGCCAAGGAGCAGCGAGCGAAACGTCGCCTCGCATCGTCTACCTAAGTACCACCGGAGTCTACGGGGAATGCCAAGATGAAACCGTCCACGAGGATACTCCAGCAAACCCAACTCGTATCGGCCCGGAAATCGCACTTGAAGCAGAACGATGGCTTGCATCTTCAGAAGCCAAAGACGCAAAGTGGAATTCTACTGTCTTGAGATTAGCGGGAATTTATGGTCCAGGTCGAATACCTCTGGCGGCCAAACTCCGCGCAGGCGAAGCATTGGCAGTACCGCAGCAAGGCTTCTTGAACTTGGTGCATGTTCACGACATCGCGCGAATCACCCTACAGCTGCTGCTGACTGAAGCGCCTCAGCGCGACACCTACGTGTTCTCTGATAGTCATCCTGTCAAGCGTCTCGACTTCTACCAATCGTTGGCCGAGCTCTGCGGTGTCAGTGAGCCGCAGTTCGTTGAAGCAGATCCCCTGGACTCGCGAGCTCGTCGAGCCACCAGTAAAAAGGTTGATGCAAGCCGCATCGCTAGCGAATTCAATTTCCGGTATCGCTTTCCGGATTACCGATCCGGGCTACTAGACGCAGTACGCTAGGAACTCTTCAGATCGCAGTCCCGCTTTTATGCGGAATGGACACGACGCACATCCTGTTTACTCACAGAACGTCCTACGGCGTTGCGACTCACTAGACAACAGATCGCTAGTGCAGAAACTAGTTCAAGGTAATGTCGACTTCGTAGATCTTGTCTTCGCGAACAAAGGTAAAAGTCACTTCCTCGCCGCGTCTCAGCTTTAGCATCGCGTCTTGGAACTGCTGCACGTTGTCGACTTTGACGCCACCGACTTCCTGAATGACATCGCCCATGATAACGCTGCCACGGCCAGTGAATTGACACTCCTTCAGCCCGGCTGCGGCAGCGGCACCCCCTGGCTGAAGACCTAGGATGGCGACGCCTTCAATACCTGTTAATCGCTTGAGCCGCTCGTTCAACGATTCGTTGATGCGGACGCCCAGACGCGCTGGCTCGTACTTGCCTTCCAAAATAATTTGTGGGACGACACGATTCACACTATCGACCGGAACAGCAAAGCCAACTCCCGCCGATGCACCGGAAGGCGAGTAAATCGCGGTGTTAACGCCGATCAATCGTCCTGCGCTGTCAAGCAACGGACCGCCAGAGTTGCCCGGGTTGATTGCTGCGTCGATCTGAATCACATCATCGATTGTCGCACCACTTGGCGATTTGATCGCTCGACTCTTTGAAGAAACAATCCCTGTCGTCAAGGTTTGGTGTAGGCCGAAAGGATTGCCGATGGCCAGCGTCACATCGCCGATGCGGATGCCATCCGAGCGGCCGATGGTAATGGCCGGCAAATCGGCAAGATCGATTTTCAGCACCGCAAGGTCGGTTTCCGGATCGCTGCCGATCACCCGGGCCAGGGTTTCCCTTCCGTCGCGCAGGGCCACGACGA
>PKCQ01000061.1 GCA_002862265.1 Planctomycetaceae bacterium
GCCGCTGAGCGCCGGGGGAGCCGATCGGGTTCGCGCTGCGCAGTGGGTGTAAAGACAAGCTGCTGCCGCACCCGCTCAGGCCGGGTGGCTGGCGGAGACCAGATGAGCTGGCCAAGCAGCTGTTGCTTTTCCATCCTCTTGGCTTCAGACTTCTCACGCAGTTGCTCGTAAAGGATTCGTTCGTGCAAAGCGTGCTGGTCAATCACGACCATACCCGACTCATCTTGCGTCACCAGGTAACGTTGGTGCACCTGAAAACCAAGGTGGCTGTGCGCTGGGGCTGAAACTTTCGCTTCTACGGTACGGGCTGCGTCCCAGCGTTGGATTTGGTCTTCATCGCCAGATGACGAAGGCAACTCCTGGCTCGGAGCTGGAATAGGACTATCGGGCAGCGGCGCAGGTGATGGGTTGATATCGGTCGCAGCACCACCAGCGGAGCTGCTTGCAAAACTGCGATCGGTCGGGAAAGGCTTAAACTCGGGCGTAGTTTGAGTCAGATTCAGTGTTGGCGTGACTTGAGTCATACGATTCGAATGATCGGACCAACGGTCCTCGTCTCTCGTGGACGAAGTCCCTGGTTCCGTTGCTTGCTTGGACTCTTCACGTAGTTCTGCAGGCGCCGGGCCGGGCACATGACGAGCTCTAGCCGTCAAGTCACTAGTCAAGAATTCGTGACGCAGCGTTCGCAGCATCTGGCTGTAGAGCTTGCCGCTTTCTTGGAATCGCACTTCCATTTTGGTTGGGTGCACATTAACGTCCACCATCGAGGGTGGCAGAGTCAAACGCAGGAAGCAAACCGGAAAACGTCCGACCATCAGCAAGCCACGATAGGCTTCGCCCAATGCATGTTGCAAGCTGCGGTCCTTGATGTGTCGTCCGTTCAAAAACAGATACTGCATGCGGTTGTTGCTGCGACTGACCGATGGGTCGGCCACATAGCCAACCAATTTCGCTTGGTCCGATTCGCTCTCAACCGCGATCAAGGAATCCGCGATCTCGTCGCCGAAGAATGCCCTAATACGTTCTTTCCAGGAATCAGTGGCCGGCAAGTCAAATACCGTTCGCTTGCCATTGGTCATCATCATTTTCACTCCAGGAAACGCCAACGCGATCCGAGTGAAAGCTTCAGTGATGTGACTGGCTTCGGTTTGCGGTGTCTTCAAGAACTTCTTGCGCACCGGGGTATTGAAAAACAGATGACGGATTTCGAATGTGGTACCAACAGGGCAACCCGTTGGATAGATCTCGCTGGCCTCGCCTCCCCGCACCGTAACTTCAGAACCCGAGTCTGAGCCAGATGTCCGAGTCCGCAACAGCAAGTGGCTAATTTCGGCAATCGAGGCTAAGGCTTCGCCGCGGAATCCAAGCGTGTGAACATCGAATAGATCATCTGCCGACTCAAGCTTGCTGGTTGCGTGACTGGCAAGTGCGAGAGGGATTTGTTCGGGATTGATTCCACAGCCGTTGTCGCTGATGCGTAGCAAATCGATGCCACCACCTTCAATCGCCAGCTCGATACTGGTGGCACCCGCGTCGATGGCATTCTCGAGCAACTCCTTTACGACGCTCGCAGGTCGCTCGATGACTTCGCCTGCTGCGATCTTATTGACCAAGCTGGGTGGGAGTTGGCGAATGGTTGGCATGAATGCTTCCGTACTCTTCGGGGATCAAATCTTGGGGCAATCTGCTCGTGGGCTTCTCTGCACGAGCAAAGGAGCTTGACTTCGTTTCTCAGCTACTGGGTTGGTGGCGATTACTCGGAGGGCTCAGCTAAATCCGTGGCGGATCCCTCGGGTGCATCCGCCGCTTCATCGCCATCGTCTTGCCGGTATTTATCTAGCTTGCGGTACAGCGTTCGGGAGCCGATGCTGAGAATTTTCGCGGCTTCTTCGCGATTGCCAGCTGTCATCTTCAGGGTTTCTTCAATAGCCCAGCGTTCGATCTCGGCCATACTCTGGCCAAGCAAACTCGAATTTCCGGAGCTAGGTAGAGTGACTGTGGAACTCTCTGCCGAACCTGTGTCTCCGCTTCCAACATCGCTTTCTAGAGCAAGTTCAGGTGGTAGGTCATCGAGGTCTAAAGTGCCGTCGGTGTCGAGCACCACCATGGTTTCGACAAAGTTGCGGAGTTGTCGGATGTTGCCTGGCCACTCGTAGCTATAGAAACGTTTGGTCACCGCTGGCGCGAAACTACACTGTGGCTTGCCGTGACGCTTGATGAACATCTTGCGGAAGTGGTCCATCAGAGGCACAACGTCTTCCGGGCGTTCGCGCAGAGCAGGTAATTGCACTGTGACTATGTTCAGGCGGAAGTAGAGATCATTTCTGAAGGAGCCTTCCTCGACCATTGCTTCCAGTGGTCGATTGGTGGCGCTAAGCAGTCGGCAGTTAACCTTGATCGACTTGTTGTCGCCGACGCGTGTGATGCGATGCTCTTCGAGCACTCGGAGCAGCTTGATTTGTGTACTCATCGGCATGTCGCCGACTTCGTCCAGGAACAGAGTGCCTCCGTCGGCGTACTCGAAAGCACCCATTCGATCGCTGGCCGCATCGGTAAAGGCACCTTTGACGTGACCGAATAGCTCGCTTTCAACCAAGGTCTCCGACACAGCCCGCGTGTTGAGGGCTTTCATGCGTTTGCTTTTTCGCGGGCTGTTTTGGTGAATGGCCTGAGCAATCATTTCTTTACCAGTACCGCTTTCGCCCGTGATCAACACGGTCGCGTCCGTTGGTGCGATGCGCTTCAGTCTATCGATGACTTCCTGCATCTTCGGGCTGGCATAGATGATGCCTTCAAAGCCGAACTTTTCGTCAAGCCGTGCCCGTAGTTCGGTGTTGGTTTGTTTTAGATTGACCGCTTCGACGGCTTTGCCCGTGACCGCTCTCAGGCGGCTAGGAGTGATAGGCTTTTCGAGAAAGTTAAAAGCACCTTCCTGCATCGCTTCGACGGCCTTCGTGACGGTAGCATGGCCGGTAACCAAGACCACCTCGCAGTCTGGCAACGAGGACTTTGCCTTTTGCAGAACTTCCATGCCATCTTTGTCGTTCATCACCAAGTCGGTAACAACGACATGAAACATGTTCTTCTCGATCTGTTTAATTCCCTCTGGACCGCTGGTTGCAACGGTGCAGCGGTAGCCGACACGTTCCAAGCTGTCGGTCATCGCTCGGGCGTGGGCGTGATCGTTGTCGACGATCAGGATCGCGTATTCCTTGGGGTCAAAGCCGGAATCGGCCTGGGAGTCGTCCATTTTAGTTGCGTCGGGAGAGTGCGGATCTCAAAATTACTGAGACTCATATGGTAACGCTCCAGCATATGGTACGGTAGTCGCGGTCGGTCGAGCTGGTCCAAGCAAATGCCGCTGAAGTGCATCATTTGCGGTGCAAAGGACCGCCGCTGGGCCGTGAATTCAAGTGTTTCACTCTTTCCCCTACCCCCAGGCAAGGAACGAGGCATACCCCATGAGCGTTTGTCGAGGCGTACGCGGTGCGACGACGGTTCCCGAAAATACTCGCGACGAGATCCTGCAGGCGACCCGTCAGATGTTAGCTCTGATGATTCGCCGCAACGATATTGATTCGAAAGATCTTGCAAGTGCGACGTTTACTGTCACCAAAGACCTGGATGCCGAGTTTCCGGCTTACGCAGCGCGGCAGCTCGGCTGGTTGAATGTGCCTCTGCTGTGCGGCTACGAGATTTCGGTGGAGAGTTCGCTGCAGAAGTGCATTCGAGTGCTACTACATTGGAATACCGACAAGACGCAGGACGAAGTCCATCACGTCTACATTCACGAAGCGGTCAAACTTCGGCCAGATCTATCCAAGTTGCCGCCAGTCGATTGGGATGAACTGGAAAGTTGGATAGACGATCATCTGGCGGGAGACTCGTAGCGCAATCGGTCATGACATTGCCCCGCGTGGACGTGGTCAAAAATTCAGGAGCAAAGCCTCTTCCCTGCCAACTCCGCCAAGCCAATTTGAGCTGGCGTCTTCGGCTAACGCTATACGAATCGACGTCCTATATGCCATACAAGACTTTGCCGTAACATCGCTGCCCTCGTTATCGTCTACGGGAATGCCTCATGCTTGCTTGTGGCAGATCGTGCGTTCACTGTGGTGCAGCAGCTCAATGTGCTCTCGTAGCGTTCCTTCCTGCCTCGGCAGCCTTTCCTCTCCTTACAGGATCACCTTATGTACTTCCTTCGAGCATCTGCACTTCTCTTCCTATGCGCATTTCTAGTATTCGGTAGCATGACTTTGGTGCAAGCGAATGAGCCGGGAGTGAAGTTCGACGTGTTGGGATTGGCCATCGATGTCAATGAAGGTATTGCGGCGGCGGACGTAGATCAGGATGGCAAGATGGATTTGGTGGCGGGCCGATTCTGGTATCGCAACGGAGATTGGCGAGCACGACCGCTTCGCCAAATCGACGATTGGAATGGCTACGTGCAAAGCAATGGTGACTACGTCTTTGATGTCAACCAAGATGGGAGTCCTGACGTCATTGCGGGCTCATTCATTCCGACCGAGATTCACTGGTACGAAAACCCTGGCGAGAAGGGCTTGCGACTTGGGCAGCTTTGGAAGCAACATTTGCTGCTTGACTCGGGGCAAGCGCAGAATGAAGGCGGCTTGCTACAGGACCTGGATGGCGACAACGTTCCAGAGTTGATAATCAATCGCTGGAAGAAAGATACCCCGATGTTGGTGCAGCGTTTAGCTAAGAAAGCACCGAAGGCGGTAACCAAATCGCAGCCAGCCAAGTACGAGCTTAAAACCGCCACGCTCGGTGAGAAAGGCAATGGGCACGGATTAGCCGTCGGTGACTTGAGTGGTGATGGCAAGTTGGATGTGCTTGTCGGCCAAGGTTGGTATGAGCAGCCAGCTGAGAATCCCTGGGAGCAGCCTTGGAAGTTTCACCAAGCCTGGGATTTGCACGCCAGTTTACCGATGATTGTGGTAGATTTAGACACTGACGGTAGAAATGACTTGATCTTTGGCTAAGGTCATGATTTTGGTTTGTACTGGTGGCATAATCAAGGCTTGGATGCCGCAGGTACGCCGGAATGGGAAGAGCATCTTATCGACAAACAATACAGCCAACCGCACACGTTGGCTTGGGCTGACCTTACTGGTGACGGACGTCCAGAATTGATTTCGGGCAAGCGATATTATGCCCACAATGGAAAAGATCCCGGCGGCGAAGAAATGCCTTGCATGTATTACTACAGCTGGAACCAGAAGCAAAATAGCTTTACAAGGCATGTCATCGAAGAGGGGCACGTGTGAACGGGCCTTCAGATCGTGATTGAGGACTTTGACCAAGACGGTGACATGGACCTGGCTGTCGCAGGCAAGAGCGGAACTTACTTGCTAACCAATCAAGGCATGAAATGAGAGTAAGAGTCGACGCTTGCTCGGCTACAATTTGTCGCTTGCACGTCGCGCTGGCTAAGATGCCTTGAGATTCGGAATTGGATCAGGCGTCAAGGTTTCTTCTAGACGCGAAACGACCGTCTGCTCCATTTTGCCTCTAAATTGCTTTGCCGACTCGGGAATAAATCCGAGTAAGGAGACTTGGTCGTCGAAAACCTCCGCTCGCCAGGAAACTAAGTAGCCGTAGGCGGCGAAGCTGACATCAAAGCGATGGTCCTTCATGTGCAAGTTGACTTGATGCACCTGTGAAGGAAATCTTTGGGTGAGGGTTGCAACCATTTGGTGAATTCGAGCAATGGCTTCTTTTTGCCCCAGGCAATGCTGAACTGCAGTATTGATTTCGATCATGGCTGTCCCTCACATAAAATTGGCTCCAAGTTTTTCTATAGCAACATTGAGCTGATAGAGTCCAGGCCGGTGAGCATTTACTTTCATGCCGCGAAGTGCAAGCGAGGATGCGCTGACAGATTTCTTTGGGGCTTCGTTTGTTTTTCTCACTCCCGCTTTGGTTTGGGGTAAGGCCGGTTGTGGCCTGCGTCGAGCTGAAACAAGAGAATACTTACTCGCAGTCACGCACAACCTCAGTCCACAGGCAAGTTTTGATCACAGCCTCCCTGGTTGATGCTGGCATTGAGCAAACGCTGAGGTCTGTTGCATTCGATCTGCGCGAATTAGAGCGAGCCAAACCGTATAGCTGTCATTGTCAAGTGGGCGGGGCAACTTGCTAAACTATTCGCAAGGAAACAAAGGCCATGAATGCATCAGTGAAAGACCGGGAGCCTATTCAAGCTGCCACTTCAGCAGTTCCCTGGAAACGCAGCAAGCTGATGGCGCTGATCGTGGCACTAGTAGTGCTTTTGCTTTCGGCTATCGCGACCAATTGGCTGGGAGTACAGCGACTTGCGGGGGTGACATTATGCGTGGTCCTCACGCTACTTTTTTACGCTTGCACGCGTCTCGTTCAGACGCGAGGACAACTCACGACAGGGCTCTTTGCGATTGTACTGCCAACCATTGTAGCATTGCTTTGCATGACGCTCGGACGTATGACTCCATTCTTCAATCGCCAGATCGTCCTCAGTCATATGAGTGAGGCTGGAATTCGATTTTCTGCGCCTCAGCCAGATGAAGTCGACGAATGGCTGCGAGATCGAGAAGGCTACATGCGTCCGACCTGGCTTGCTTTTCGTATCGGCGAACACTGCATGACTCGTCTCGGAGAGATCGCCGGCGATGTAACCGATGTCTCGAAACTGACCCTTGGAAGAGTGCCGACTGCCAGTCTCGGATACATTAATTTGCATGTTACGCGCGAGGACTCACTGAAGCCAGAGTTGATAGACTGGCTGAATGAATTGCCGCCGAATGGCAAAGAACAGAATGTTGTCTTGACGTTTCACACGATCGGTGAGAAAGATCAGGAACAAATCGTACGTCTGAAACGACCGTGGCAAGGCGAGCTCCGGCTCGACAAAACAAACGTGCCGCTCCGAGAATTGGGATCACCGCAGGGGCTCACGGTTCGCGCAAGTCGCCTTTCTGCTGAGCAGGCAAAAGTAATTGCTCGCTCAGCACCAGATTGGCTAGTGATCACTTCGGATCTTAGTCCAGCGGTGGTTCAACAATTTGACAGCCTGGATGTGCGTTTCGAAGCTTGTACGATCGACGCCGATTCGCTTCGAACTCTTGCCCGGTTGGATATGCCGAACTATCACCTTTCGGCAACCTTTGGCGATCTTACGAGCTTGCAGAGTCTCGATCCTAAACCGGAGCCAAGATACCTAAGTCTATGGGGCTGTCAGTTTCATGCAAAAGATGACTACATCAAAGTGGTTGAGCTCATCAACTGCTCTCATCTTTCTTTGGTGGGTCCTCTACGCAGATCTCAGTTAGACGACCTCTGGGGAAGGTGCCCAAGGCTAGAAACTGTTTCTCAAATGCAGGGCGGCAACTGGGAAGAATACAGCCGGCCAAAGGCGAATGTAGCCCAACATTCGTGGACTGATCTGGAGAAGTGAAAGCCGTAAACAATTCTACAGAAATCGCCTTGTTCGCATCGAAGCTCTCGATACGGTGTAGCTGGGTACGAATTGAGATTGTTGAGAAGCACAATTGAGAAGCACAAAACATGCCCCGAATTGAAATGAATGTTGCCCAAGTCGCAACTCTTCCCTGCACTCACAGCGAAACGATCCCCGTATCCTATCTTGATGAGATGGGGCACATGAACGTTCGTTGGTACACGGATTTGTTCTCTAGTGGTTCGGCAGGTTTTATGCAGTTGATCGACCTCGGCTGGGAGAAGATTGCCGAGCAGCATGGCGGCACCTTCATTCTGGAATCGCACACTCGGTTTTTATCTGAGGTGCGTGTCGGCCAGACAGTCCATATGCATGCAAGACTAATAGGGAGAAGCACTAAACGCTATCACCTTCTGCAATTCATGGTGAACGAGGACAAGCACGACATCTCAGCAGTTAACGAAGCGGTTGTTGCTCACATAGATTTGCGGATGCGGCGTCAAGCTTCAATGCCGGAGGACGCATCGAGGAAACTCGACGAGTTTCTCGCTGAACACCAGAAACTGAATTGGGATCCGCCCGTCTGCGGTGTCATGAAAGCTTGACCTTAGCTTTGCGATCCGCGTCTCTCAGGCAGATTGAAGGATGGGGAATTCCCTCCTTCTTTGTGCAGCCGCTAAAGTTGAACATTTCGTACTTGCATACCCACAGCGCAGGGATATGTGCTTAAGGCACGCCTAATCTGCGGAAAAGTCAAATGGGCCGCTCTGCTGGAGAAACATCTGGCAATATTTCGACTGAAGATGCATCTTATTGCCTTTTTAATGAGGTCTAGTCATGTCCCAAACACCTGCCTCGCTTCTATTCGCTATCTCTTGAGTCGTTGGCGTTACAGTCTGGTCCCGTTGGCATGGTAGCCACGGCGGAAAAGTCATTACTCCGGAGATTACTCTGCGGCTGACGCTCGCACTGCCAGCGGCTTTCAAGGATTTCGCAACCCGTTCTCAGCTTCTCATCCAGCGATCACCCTTACTCTCCCCTTTGACTTGGATATGAGCGAAGAAGAGTTGCGAGTTCAGCTTCACCAGTCGCTTCAGATTGAGAGTGACGTAGAGGGAGCGGAAACGGGAGTCGTTTGCTTTCCGAGTTCATTTACTTCTCCTGCAATTACCGTCTCCTTTCTCTGTCGACTGTGTGAGCGCATTAGTTTTTCCAACCGAGTGCATCAGATGACGGTCGAGGATTTTGAGGGGCGTCGCGATTCGTTTGCCAAGCAGCTGACGCGGATCGAAAAACAGATTGCAAAACAGAAGCAGTTTTCTCCCCAGCGGCACCGAGTGGCAAACAACGCGGGCCATTTTCTGTGTAAGGACACCAAATCGTAGGCGCCAATGAGCACGGCGTGGCGGCAGGATGACTCCGATGTCGGCCACAACAGCCACAAAATGGGCAAACGAAAAAACGGCGAACAGTCACTAACGGGTCGCCGTTTAGGTGCGTTCAATTGCCTGAGCGATTTTACTCGTCGCCACTCTTCTTTTCAGCTGGCTTCTCTTCGGGGTTGCTGTTTGCATCACCTTCGTCAGCTTCCGACTCTGGGCGACCACCGCGGCTGCCAGGACCACCTCTGCCCCCTCCGCTGCGCATGTTTTCGATTGCGGTCATGTACTCTTCTTTGGTGATCTCACCATCGGCATCAGTGTCAATACGACCAATAAACTCGACTAATCGGCCTTGGATTTCGTCACCGGTTAGCTTGCCGTCTTCATTGGTATCGTATTCGGCGAAACGTTCTTCCGGATCGGGGCGATTGTTTTCGCCACCGCCTGGAGCACCACCGAATCCGATGCTGGCTGGCGGTGCGGCGTTGGGATCGTCCTGCAACGACTTGGCCCATGCTGAGAGATCGGCAAATTCGTCGGGTTGAGTCACTTGGTTTGCTTTGGCCGCTTCACCCTGCAACATGAACCAAGTCATGATCGACTGTCCGTAAACTAATCCAACGATCAACAGGACCGCAGCAAATAAGATGAAGGGCAGGGAAATGAAAGGTTTTGATTTTTCTGGAGAATCAGTCGACATGGAATTCAGCCTTGGGAAAGGTACAGAATGGAATATGGCGGAGTGGTGCGGGCCGAAAGACGGGGACAGGATCGCTGCGCCTATGCAGAGTCTAAGCGCAGGATCCATCATAATGAGAATACGGGCCAAGAAAAGCCTTGGTTTCCAGTCAGTATGACAGCAGAACAGAAATGTGAGCCTACCCACTCAGTGCAGGCATGATATCTGCTGGAACTCTCCAGAATCGCGGTGCTGATGAGCGGGCTCAAACGCAGTTGGCTCTTCGTAAGTAGGATCATGCTTGCCAAAGAATGGATGAGCCAGGAACCTAGCAGGCAAATCTACCTGCTAGGTTCGGTGATCCTTGTGGGGTAGCCTAAAGCCCCGCTTCCTTGGTGACTTTAATCAGTTGGCCTTTGCTGTTCGCATCGGCGGCTTCGCCAATCACGGTGATATATAGATCGCCATCACCATTAAAGACCATCGCGGTTGGCTTATCCAAGGACATGATCTTCTTGGTCTTCATGCCGGAATCCGACGAGTTGTCTTCCAATATCTGGTAAAGACCACCTTGGGAAGCATCAGCCCAGGCATAATCCAAAACATACATTTGGCCGCGCGGGCTATAGCCCACAGCAGCGATGTCATGAAGGCCAGTTTCCAAGTTGAGCAGCATTTCTTTGGTTTCAGCGTCGTAGAAAGTCAGTAAGCTGTCGCCAGGAACGTTAATTTCGCCCATCTGACCTACAACCAAGTAACCTTCGGGGCTGAAGGCAATGCCAACCGGTGCATCTACTTCTGTGGCTTCTTTGGTTGCCAAGTAACGCTCGTAACCCTCGACCTTACCATCTTTGACGGTGGCGCGAGAAACCCAACCCTTGGTGTCATCGCCATTGCAGGTCACGTACACGCCAGTGGATGAAGCTGCCAGAGCGTAAAAGTTACCTTCACCCTTAATTTCATCGGTGGCAGCCAAACTGAAACTTGCCGCCATCTTGTCTGCCTTGATCGCTTTGTCTTCGATCTTGTAGACGCGAAGCAACTCTTCGCCGTCAGGCTGTCCGCCTCCACCAACGACCAAGGTGTCTTTGTCCAGGAATACCATTCCGAGCGGACCTATATTTACCTTCGGCCCCTTGCCGTAGACGTCCTTCGGAAAGTCAGTGATGACATCTTGCGCTTTGCCGTCCACCAACTTGACGATCTTGTGGTTGCCAGAGTCTGCAACGAAAACCGTGTTGGTTTCAGGTTGAATCGCAACTCCGCAAGGATTACTAAGCCCCTCGAGAACCACCATTCCCTTGGTGCCCTCTTCTGCGTCAGCGCCTAGCTCAGGCTTCTCTACTTCAGCTGGTTCTTCCGGCTTGGGCTCTTCTTTCTTGGGCTCTTCTTTTTTCTCTTCCTTCTTCTCCTGCTGAGCTTCTTCCTTCTTGCCTTCTTGTTGGGCAATCGCAGGGATCGTGGTGCAAGCAATTGCTAGCGATGCTAGGCAATGCAGAAATGGAAAACGCATGGTTCTCACTTTGGGTACTCCAATAATTGGGTGAAATTCTTCAGGTCTATATTGCTCTGGCCGTCTCTTTCCAGCGAAAAAGAAGCGTCTCTCATTCAGGTAGTTTGGGTGGTTCAACCGTTGGGTAGTCGTCGCTAGCCAGGCCTTCTTTGAGGAACGTAACCAACGCGGCCTTTTGTTCCTGTGAAAGATTGAGTGGGAAGATTTCTTCGTCTAAGTAGTCGTTCGGAGTCGCTCCCTTCGCGTAGTACTCCACAACATCCTCAAGTGTTTTGAGACTACCGTCGTGCATGTAAGGTGCGGTTTTAGCGATTTCTCGAAGGGTCGGAGTTTTAAATGAACCACGATCTCCTTCCAGCTTCGAAATCGCTTCACGACCAACATCGGGCTCATCCTGCTTGAAGTTCACACCTAGATTGTGGAATCCATTGTCTGTGAAGTTGCTCCCAACGTGGCAACCAGAACAATTCGCTTTGCCGAAGAATAGCTTCATGCCTACTTGGGCTTGCTCGGAGAGGGCTGATTTGTCGCCAGCTTTGAAGCGATCGTAAGGTGCATTGCCGGACAGAACCGTTCGCTCAAAGGCGGCAATAGCTTTTGCCAGGTTCTCAGCATTTACTTGCTCGCCAAACACCGATTCGAAATGCTTTTGATATCCCTCGATCGCGGCGATGCGTTTGACGGCTTCTTCCACGGGGAGATTCATCTCAATGGGATTCGCAATGGGGCCCAAAGCTTGCTCTTCGAGCGAGCCAGCACGACCGTCCCAGAACTGAAAACGCTGGTAAACAGAGTTGATGACAGTTGGAGAGCTGCGGCCGCCGCGTTGGCCTTGAAATCCGGCTGCATTGGCCTCACCATTGGACCAACCCTTGTTCGGATCATGACAGCTTGCGCAAGAAATCGAGTTGTCTGCCGATAATCGCTTGTCAAAGTAAAGTTGCTTTCCAAGTTCAATCTTCTCGGCAGTCATTGCGTTGTTCTTGACCTTAGGCAAGGGCTTCAAGCCGAGAGGGACTTTTCCGATTTTCGGGTCAGCAGCTAGGGTTGTTCCAGCCAAGATCGATAGGCAAGCAATCCAGCTGAGGGTTTGGGGTGGTACCATCTTCAGCAAAAACATTTTGTGGGCCTTGAGCATATTGCAAACTGAGTCGCGATCGCGTCCCTAGCTACCACTCCTTTGTTGCGTCGGATGGCAGAAAGGAAGCAACGCATAATACGCTTCATTGTCTCAAAACCAGGCAGGGAAACAAGGACTGGGGATCGGGCAACGTCAAGCAATTTCCGACATGGGAGAGATAGGGACCGCTTGGCAATCGATCGCCGCCGTTGGGCCAAGTCTAGTAGTGTGTGAAAGACCGTGGCCAAGTCCACTACTGTTAAGCTGCGGGGCGCTCGCTAGAGCTCAAGAGGCGAGATGGATTCCCGGCCGGATCTCCCGTATTCGAGTTCGTTGCTTGAATGTAAGGCATGATCATCTCAACGCATCGCTGTGTAGCCCCTTGATGCTGTTGCACCAAATGCTTCGCGTGCTCACCACGTTGAATAGCTGGAGCGGGATTCGACAACTGTGATTCGAGCCAGGGCTGCAAAGCGTCGAGATCTGGAAGTCTTGTTGCGGCCTTCGCAGCGAGCAGCAGGCGCACGATATCTTCAAAGTTAGAGGTTTTCGGGCCAAACGCCACATTCGCTCCGTAGGCCGCAGGCTCGAGCATATTCTGGCCGCCGCGGTTGCCAAAAGTGCCTCCGACCAAAGCATGATCAGCCAAGCCCCACCACCATTGCAACTCGCCCACAGTGTCGACGAGCAAAACGTCCCAGTCTGAAGAGGCGACTGGATTGTTGTTCAGAGAGCTTCGCCGCACGAGTTTGTGCCCATTTACGAGCTGGTTTCGTAGCGTCTTCGCGACTTCGTCAAAACGATCTGGATGCCGCGGTACGACAATTAGCCTCAGATCGGTGTGCCGTTCTTTGAGTTTTGCAAAAGCAGCATAGCTGGCTGGTTCTTCTGGGGACTGCGTACTACCGGCCAATAAGACTTTTTCGTCTCGCAATCCTACGAGTCTTCGCATGTGCTGGACGCTAGGGTGCTGCCGGTTGACTTCAGTGTTGTCGAACTTGACATTGCCAAGAGCTTCTACGGTTTCCTCTTTGCAGCCACAATCGATGAAGCGTTTCGCGTCCGAATCGGATTGCGCTGCTACAGCTGAAAGCTCCTGAAACATCGGCTTCGTGACAAGCGAAAATCGTCTATAGCCACGATGGCTCGAAACGCTCAGGCGTCCGTTGACCACAACCATCGGTATGCCAGCACGCTTGGCGGCACTGATCATGTTGGGCCAAAGCTCGAGTTCTCCGGTTACAATTAATTGTGGCTTTAAAACCTGGATGCTTCGGCGGACTGCCCAGGAAAAGTCGAGTGGAAAATAGAAGCAGCAATCTTCGCCCAGCCGCCTCCGCGCCAACTCCATTCCGCTTTCGGTAGTAGTTGAGAGCAGGAATTGATGATTCGTGGCACCTTTCTGGAGAGCGTCAATCAACGGAACGAGGAGCTGTACTTCCCCAACGCTTACACCATGCAGCCAGACAATTGGGCGGTCAGAATTGAAGACTAAGTCTGCCCGATTCAGGCCCCAGAGTTTCTGCCGAAGTCCTTTGCGGTAACGGCCAGTCCGACAGATACGAATGAGAATCCATGGCGACAGAATCGCGAGCGTGAGCAGGTAGATCAGGTTGAAGACTATTGATTTCACGCAGTCGTCCTCCTGCCGAATGGGAACTGCTAGCCGCACTTGGGCGGCCATCTTGTGGGAATGCTACTTCCTACCACAGCACGCCTTGTACTTCTTGCCACTACCGCAAGGGCACGGTTCGTTGCGCCCAACTTTCTTTTCCGTGTTGCGGATCGGTTCGGCTTTTTGTTCGCCCTCTTGGCCAGCTTTGTCTGCTGCTTCCAGGTCGGACATCTGCTGCTGGGCAAATTCCGAGGTTGTCTGAGCCGGCGCGTGCTGTGCATTGGTTTCTTGGAAAGTGCTTTGAATGAAGCCTTCGTCCAACGCTTCCATTCGGAAGATCAAATCCGTCATCCGCTCACCGACGCTCAACCACATCTCGGTGAACATCCGCATGCCTTCACGCTTGTATTCGACCTTCGGGTCCATTTGCGCGAAGCCCTTCAAACTAATTGCACTCCGCAGGTGGTCCATGGCCAGCAAGTGATCTTTCCAAGCACTGTCGACGATGCTTAGCAGGACTTGGCGTTCCATGCGCCGGATTTCAGGGTGATAGCGATCAGCAACTGCCTGAGTCACTTTTCTCGCGACCTGCTCTTCGTCCATCTCGCCGAGTTGTTCTGTAGCGATTTTGCAATCGAGCTCAGAATCTAGCCAGTCACCGAAGGAACTTAAGGCTCCATTGCCGCCGGAAACGTACTTGGCAGACGTGCTCGGAGCCGCGTTGCCGAAGAACTCTTTGACTTTGCCTTGGGCTTTGACCGCAGTCTCGATTCCAGCTGAGTAGTGGGCCTCACTGTGAGCGACTAGGTTCTTTTTGAGGTCGGTCAGAGTTTCGGCCGTAAGTTCCTCTTCGCCAATCGTGGTGTCAAATCGGGAACTTGCCCACTGTACCAAGCCATCCTTATCGATGTGGAATTGATTGTTCTGCGAGGCTTGTCCGAATTGTGTGATGCCTGCCAGGACCGGGAATTCTTGTTCCTTCTGCTGGTAGGCGGATTCGGCGACTTGCCCCAGTTCTTCACGGATGTCGTCTGGTTCGCGAGTTCGCAAGTCTTCGAGGTCCAGCTCCACGCCAAACTTGTTTTGCATCCAGCCGATGAGCATGTTCAAACCGTACTCACCACTGAGCATTGGAGCACCTTCACTCAAATCTATGGAAGCGAGTTTCTCGAAGACGCGTTCGATAAGTTTTTCGTCTATGACTTCGCGAGGAATTTTCTTCAAGTCGTTGACGCTGTAGTTCGTACCGTAGCGAGTGTTCACCCATTTGGCCAATGCGCCCCAGTTCCAGTCCGCTTCCTCTTCTTCTTGAGGCAGGTTTTCTTCGATCGCGTCGAGGATTTGAGTTTCAGCAGCTCGTTCGGCGGCATCAATGGCGAAGGCTGAGGCAGCTCCTGGATCT
>PKCQ01000034.1 GCA_002862265.1 Planctomycetaceae bacterium
ACTTCTTCTCGCGATACCGAGGTGCTTCTTGGGCGAATGCTTGGGGCAATGTCTGCACCACTTACCAGCACTTGATGCCACCTAACAAGCAGACTTGCTATCACCGAAACGACTGGTGGAACAGCAACTTCAAGACTTCGGCAGGTAGCTATCACACCGGCGGTGTCCAAGTACTGCTAACGGATGGTTCAGTGAGCTTTATCTCCGAGAATGTTTCCGAGCGAGTTTGGTGGGCGTATGGTTCTCGAAATGGTAACGAGCCATCTGAGAGCCTTACCAACTAGCCAAGTCGTTTTGCCTACAATCAAAGGACGTCGAGCTATAGCTCGACGTCTTTCTTCACAATCAACACAACGGAACAAGCAATGAAATCTACTTGGAGCATCCAAGCAGCTATCCTCGGCATAGCCCTCCTCGGAGTCTCGGGTTGTGGAAAGCCAGAAAAAGTTCAGGCCGATATCGATGTCGAACAGGTCCAGAAAGACTACGACACTTGGGCCGAGTCGCGCATTAAGTCGATCGAAGCGGATTCAAAACTAAGTGATGCGGAGAAAGAAATTCGGATCAAAGAGATTCGTGAGTCGGCTAAGGGACAAATGGGCCAAGTTAGCGCCCTGGCCAATGGCCAAGCCGACGAGCGCGGACGACAAGGACGATAGCTCCCGATCCCGATTCGCTACAACAAAGAGCAGTACCCATGGGCTGCTCTTTTTTTTTTAGTCGAATCCTCGCGTAGCGGAAGTCGTCAAGACTTTCGGCTTGTCAGAACGGATTGTTTAACACCCAGCCGCAGGCGTCGGCTTGCTTTGGGCCGTTCTGTCAGCCCGCGTTTGGTTGACTTCAGACAGCATCCATCCTTTGAACAGCATGTCAGCCACTCTCCCAGGATCCAATCTCACAATCCAAGCCCTATGCGGCCTCAATATCGTTGGCACACGCGGCAGCGGCAAGTCTACGTTTGCCCGTAGGCTTTCAAGACTGCTTGAAGCACCTTGCATTGAAATGGATCAGCTCTATCACGGACCGAGCTGGACCGAGCTGGACCGAGGCTGAGCCAGACGTATTTCGAGAACGACTAGAGCATGCACTCTCTGGCGAGCACTGGGTGCTGGACGGCAATTACCACAGCAAGACATACGATGTAAAGTGGCCTAAAACTCAAACGATCATTTGGCTCGATCCATCGTTCGCATTCAATCTCTGGCAAGCCGTTAAACGGGCCATTCATCGAGCTTGGACCAAGAAAGAGCTTTGGCCAGGAACGGGGAATCGTGAATCGTTCGGCAGGTCATTCTTAAGTCGTGAGTCCGTGGTTCTCTGGACCATCACTTCCTACCATCGGCTTCAACATCGTTACGGAGCAGTTCAGCAAAACCCGCCATACGAACACTTAAAGTTCGTTCGGCTCAAGGGACGCAAAGCGGCCGAGCAGTTTTTGAATCAGGTCGAGGAGCTAGCGGTTGGCGGTTAGTGTTTGACTTTTCGACTCTCGCACATGGCTTTCATTTCGTCTAACGCCCCGCCGCAAACCCCAGAAACGCCAGCTCTTTAATGAAAATCGCGACTCCGCTGCTCAAGTTCCCCGACCGTCTCGGACAAGTCCTCCAAGCGCCCGACCACGAGGTGAATGATACCTTCGCGATTCTCCAGAACGCCATGAGCCATCCATGCGTTAGACCGACGTGCTACTTTGTAATGCTTTTGCCACACTTCGGGTTTAAGCACCAGATTCATCGCTCCGGTCTCATCTTCAAGCGTCACGAACGTTATCCCCTTGGCCGTTCCAGGACGCTGTCGCAGCAGCACGAGTCCTGCAACACAAACAAACTTGCCGTCGCGGGTTTTCTTGAGATCCTTGGCAGCGGTGACTCGCAAACGTTTGAGCTGCTCTCGCACAAATCCGATCGGATGCCCACGTAGCGATAGTCCGGTGGTGGAATAGTCTGCGTACACTTCTTCCACCTCAGCCATCGGCCTGAGCGCCTCCGGCAAGTCATCATCGACATCCGCCCCCATCGCCTCTAGCAAACCGAGCTCTTTCGATGTTTTGTCCTGTGCCAAGGCCTGCCAGTATGCCGCACGACGGTCACCAGCCAGAGAACTCAACGCACCGGCATCAGCAAGCCGGGTGACTTGTGCCTTCCCCAGTCGCGTACGGCGTGTGAAATCAGCCAGATCACGAAAGGGAGCTTGCGCCCGCGTCAGCATGATCTTCTCTCCCACGTCACGAGCCAAGCCACGGATCATAAGCATCCCCAGACGCAAAGACTTGTCTTGCGCCTGCTTGGTCGGCTCAAGTGTGCATTCCCAATCGCTGTGATTAACGTCGACACCAGCGACTTCAACACCGTGTTCTCTGGCGTCGCGCACCAGCTGTGCTGGCGCATAAAACCCCATCGGCTGACTATTGAGAATCGCCGCGCAGAAGGCTGCTGGATAGTGATGCTTGAGCCAGCAAGAAACATAGACCAGCAGCGCAAAGCTCGCCGCATGTGACTCAGGAAAACCATACTCGCCGAAGCCACGAATCTGCGTGAAGACACGCTCTGCAAACTCCTCCGTCAAGCCATTATCAGCCATGCCAGCGATCAACTTCTGGCGAAACTGGTCAATGACACCGGGCCGACGCCACGCTGCCATCGCTCGACGCAGTTGATCTGCTTCCCCAGGAGTGAAGCCTGCAGCGACCACGGCCAGACGCATCGCCTGCTCTTGAAAAATCGGAACCCCCATCGTCTTGCGCAGTACCTGAGCAATCTCTTCCGTCGGATATTCAGGCTGCACACCAGACCTTCGCGCCTTCAAGTAAGGATGCACCATCTGCCCTTGAATAGGCCCCGGCCTGACAATCGCAACCTCAATTACCAAGTCGTAGAAGCACCTGGGACGCAGCCTCGGCAACATGCTCATCTGCGCGCGACTTTCGATCTGAAACACACCGGTCGTATCCGCCTGGCAGATCATGTCATAAACTTCTGGATCTTCGGGTGGAACGGTGGCCAGAGTCAACTTGCGATCGTGGTGATCTTCCAGCAAGTCCAGCGCTCGGTGAATGGCACTGAGCATTCCAAGTGATAAGCAATCGACTTTGAGAATCCCTAGGTCATCCAAATCGTCCTTATCCCACTGAACCACTGTCCGCCCTTCCATCGACGCATTTTCGAGAGGACAAAGCTCACAGAGCCAACCGTCCGTCATCACCATTCCGCCGACATGCTGGGATAAGTGCCTTGGGAAGCCAATCAAGTTCTCGACTAAATACAGAAAACGTCTT
Organism: Planctomycetaceae bacterium; assembly: GCA_002862265.1. Lineage (GTDB taxonomy): Bacteria > Planctomycetota > Planctomycetia > Pirellulales > Pirellulaceae > Aureliella. Next base: position 3,275 of record PKCQ01000034.1, read on the forward strand.
CCGATTTCCGAAGCCGGATCAATTCCTGACTCGCGAGCACGATCAGCCAAGGTGCCCTCGGTCAGCCGTGAATCCACCAGTTTGCTCAGGCCATCGATGCGGTCGAGTGAGATTCCAAGTGCTTTCCCGCAATCGCGGATCGCCGACTTGGTGCGATAAGAGATCACCGTCGCAGTCATCCCCGCACGATGCCGGCCGTACTTGTCGTAGATGTATTGCAGGACTTCTTCGCGACGTTGATGCTCGAAGTCGATATCAATGTCGGGTGCTTCATTACGTTCCTTGCTGATGAATCGCTCAAATAGCAAGTCGAGTCTAATTGGGTCGACAGAGGTGACACCCAGACAATAGCACACGGCACTGTTGGCCGCCGAGCCTCGTCCCTGGCATAAGATCCCGCGTGAGCGAGCAAAACGCACGAGATCCCATACAGTCAAGAAGTACGCTTCGTAGTGCAACTCTTCGATCAAATCCACTTCATGTCGCAGCATGGCTATCACTGCGTCGGGTACTCCGGCGGGATAGCGTTTCTTGGCACCTTCCCAAGTCAACCGCTTCAAGTAGTCGATAGGCTGCTGGCCATCGGGAGCAAGTTCGATCGGATAATCGTATCGCAGTTCGTCCAATGAGAATTGCAGCTGCACGGCTACTTCTGCCGTACGCTCTAGCGCCTCAGGAATCTCGCCATAGTGATGCGTAAGTCGCTCCAACGATCGCAAATGATACTGTGTATTCGACAGCCGCTGGGTACTGACTTCGTCGATCGTTGTATTGAATCGGGTGGCCAGTAAGCAATCGTGCAGAATTGCTCGCTCGGACTCATGGTAGTGCACGTCGCCACCGGCCATCAGCGGAATCTCAGCTTGGTCGCTGAGTTCGCGCAACCGAGCGATCTGTCCCACGTCGTCAACTCCACGATGTACTTCTACCATCAAGTTCGCTCGATGCCCAAAGATTCGGCGGAAGTACTTGAGCCACCGTAGCCAGATTGAATCGTCTCGCGGATCAAACTTATGCGGTGGCAACTCTAGGTGACACGTTGAGCATTTCAGATCGGCTTCGTGAATCTCTGTTCCATCGACTTGATCTTCGCGTGCGACCGAAAAATGATCTTGGTTCTCCCAAGGCATCACGTCTTCGTCGGCGTAGTGCATCTGTTCAGCTGGAGCGACTTCATCAATGACTGGCTGCCGCAAAAGAATGCCAGCCCAAAGTCCTTCGCCAAGCTCTTCGATGTCTGTCCAGTAGATCTCGCAAGCACCTTTTTCGCGACGCAGCCGGCCTCGTGTCAGAATCCGGCAAAGCCGTCCGTAGGCCTCGCGATTCTCTGGCCAGACGACTAGGGGCGGCCCGTCCACCGGATGCAACTCGGCGCCAACATAGAACGGCAGACCAGCGTCCTTGGCCGCAGTATGAGCTCGTACAATTCCGGCCAGCGTATTGCGATCGGTAACCGCCAAGCCTTGATAGCGGAGCTCCAATGCACGTTGAATCAATTCATCAGCGTGCGAAGCTCCTTCCAAAAAGGAGAAGTTCGACTTGCAGTGTAGTTCGACGTACCGCATCCAGACCTACCGAGAAGCGACTCGCCGGATGGCGTTGCGAACGTGCGGTTCGGGGGATGAGAGGACTTCCAATGCAGGCCGCTTAGAAAACGCCTCATGACGCGTGTTAATGAGATCCTCGTCGCAAGCGCCAGAATGCACGATCAAGCTATATCGCAGTTGCAGTGGCTTTGTTATGGTGATGGTGATCGCTTGCTCCATACCTGGAGAAGCCCCCATCCAGCCGTCTGCTCGAACATGCCATTGCGTTGGATACGAGACATTGTCGGGATGTTCCATGAAGGTGATGCCTTCCGGAGTGGCAACGCGTTTCCCCGTTGACTTCGAGTGAGAACGAACCCAGCCGCTGTAGTCCACCCATTTGGCTTGTTTGCCGAAAATGTTCTTCTCCGTCTCACGGCCTTCTGAGTCGGTCAGACGCCCGCCACCGAAATGCTCTGCTACCGATTTTGCGACGCGAATCGCTAGGAACCCAAAGTTGGTCTTGCCAAGCTGCGTCGTTTTGCGACCTGCCCCGGGTTTAAAAGTAGATTGAATCTCCAGCTCATACTGGCCTTCCTCCGCGGGCAGCAGCGCCACAATCAACTCCTGTTCAAGCAATTCTTTTCCAGCTTTGCCGTACCATCCGAGTAGACAGGCCATTTGAGCAGCATCATCACCATCTTCGTACGCCAGCCATTGTTTCTGTCGAACCGTCGTTCCCTTGCCATTGGCCCAAAAGCTCTCGCCTTCGACATCATGGTGAGCAAACCAAACACTCTGATGATGATCGTGGTCCGGTGCACCAGGATGTCCCATGCGAGTCAAGGTCTGGCCAGACGGGCCGTTTAAGGGACAGAAAAATGGCCGAGGATAGTTTGCACTGGCTCCGAAAACCCAGCAAGTCTTCTCCACTCCATCAATGCGAAAACTTGCCTTGCCGATTTCCGGAATCACTTCGCAACGAGGGACTTCCTGGGCACAAAGCTGCATCGCACCAACCAAGCCAATTATTACTGACAGGGCTAAATCCGACTTGATAGATAATTGGTGCATCGGCATTCACTTGTGCTAAAACGAAAAAGGGCGTCCGAAGACGCCCGTAAGGCGGAAGGCGAGTCAGACTCTACCAATCCAAGTTTGTTTTCAAGTGTATTACCTTGCGGGAATACACTTTCCAATGGTAGGAGCTCTTCTGACGGTCGCCTAAGATCTTATCAAAACTGGCTCAAAGCTGGTCAAGTAGGCCGCTAACGAGCGAAGCGCTGTTACGGAACGAGTCGCGCGAAGCCAGTCGACTTCGACCCTCGCAACATGACCCGGTTTCCTCTTAGTCTCTCGCTTTCAAGTAACGCTTGACCAAGATTGTATTGGCCGCATTGTGGTCCTCTCCGATTTGGAAGCCGACAGGTATGGTCCGGTCAACGACAAAGAAACCACGATACCGTTCGGACTCACCGGCATTCGCCCCGTACTCCACACCAATCGTATCGGTCGCAGGATCATACTCAAAGAACGCCACCGTCATGTAGACTGCATAGACATGGGATTGTCCTGTTGTCAGCTTTTGCAATCGCGAAACTTGATAGGTGTCGCTGTACGGGTGAATCGGTAGCCCTGCATCGGTGTCGTTGAAGAGGAACTCAGGAGAGACTCCTCGCATTCCCATACTGCTGTCAGGAGTGCCATCGCCATCGGCGTCAAAAGTGGTTGCGTCAAGACTGGTGGGACGCAAAGTCGTCGCATAGGCAGGAACCTCGTTCGCCAGAACATCGAGAACGCCTGTCTTCGAGGTCTTGTGTGCCAAAAGATTGTGATACTGGTCACTGGCAGTTGAACCTGGAGCGGAAGGGTAGGGCGACCAAGTCTTGGGAACCATTCCAGCTTCGGAAGACGGACGAAACGGGTTCGCGAATCTTGTCGGAAAGAATGGGTTGTACTTGCTTGGATCAGGGTTGTAACCCGGTAACGTCGCACCCGTTGCTTGATCGTAACCGCGCCTGCTATTCAACATATCATTCCAACTCTCGAAGACGACCCCGGTCGCAGCGGTGTCGATCGCAGTACGGTTGGGCGTGGGGGCATCGATCACTCCGTTGCCATTGTGGTCTATATCCTCTGGTCCGACCGTGCCACTACTGGTCCAATCCAACGGCGGGTAATCGATGTCGCCGGGCGCAAGCCGAGCTTGCATGAGCCCCTGCCATACGGTCCTCTCGGATACACTGTTGATGTTAACTCGACCGGGTTCGACGTAAGTCGAAACCCGATTGTAGGGGGCTCTTAGGGGCGCGAAAATAATGTTGGACGCCGCTGCCATTTCCTGGTCTGCTACTGCCGCAAAACTCGAAGGGTCGCGGAACGCAAAAGTTCCTGGTGGATCCATTCTGCTGGTGTCGCTCCATGGAGCAGAAGTCTCGACCATTTCTAGCAGCGACATCAAACTCAGGTTCTTGGGGTTGGGTAAGGGAGGATCACCCGCGTTCGTTGCGGGAAATGTGGTCGGTCCGAAATAGCTGCCAAGCGGATGTACGTCGCCTGTCCGAAGCTCAGGCACTTCTTGTAGAAAATTCATCAGGTGAGAATAGGGCGTGTGACGACGGTAGTCGATACTCGCCACTCCCCCGTTGAGGGTCCGTGCAGCCCCGCCCGTTTGGACTGGAGAGGTTGGTGTGCTCCGGTCTTCTGGTAGCTGGTCAGACGTCAGGGGGCCTTTGAAATCAGGTGCGTAAACGGAGGTGACAGGTGTAGTTGTATCGACGAGTGTCGAATATTCCTGCAAGAACTGCCCAGGACTGCTGAGCGGAACCATCATCAACTCCGTTGCATTGACATACTGGCGATTGGGCCAAAACAATGCATCCGGACGAACTGTACCCGATCCATTCGCAAAGGCAGGACCTCCTACAAATCGATCCGTTCTTCCTGAAACATTATAGGTTGAATTCAGGAATCCCAGTGTCGTTCCACTGCTCGCACCATGAGCATTGGTTGGGCGAGTGGCGGTTCTCATATCTCGTAATGCAAAGTCCCACATCGCTGGATCGCCAGCGATTTCGGGGCTTTCCGTGTGCTCGGAGTAATCAACCGGCTTATCCGTGACCACCGAATAGAAGGAATTACCTCCGTTTGGATTGGCGGCACCAGTTTGAGCCCCATATTCGTGCGTGCTTGGATTGAGGGTTTGACCAATCTTCTGCCTTGACGCAAGGAAGTGATCGTTATAACCGGCGGATGAAGAATCAAAATCGTCTTCGTCTTCTTCCCCGTTGAACACGGTTAGGTCAATGGAAATCCAATCGACAGTGATATATGGATTGAAAGTCTCATGAAACGGCTTACTCGGATCTGCAAGACGCTGCAGATAGGCTGTACAAAAATCCAGCTGAGTTCCCGGAGCGACGACATCATCCCCACCGTTCACCTGAATCGTTTGACTCGCTGGCGAACCGTCTTCATTTTCCGGCGTCCAGTTTTCTAGTGGCGTACCAGCATGTGCAGCGTCAAAAGGTCGTTCGATCGTGGTTGGATCCGTCATCCAGTCGTGATAGGCATCCCAGGGAAGATTGGTAAATCCTGTAGGATTAAAGCCCAGCGGAAGCGGATCGACTGCCCCGCCCGGCTCAGCACCATCCATGTCTGACGAGTTCACCTCAGAAGTAGGCTCGCGATAGGCATTGGCATGATTGATCAAGGGCTCGGAAACATTCAAGCCGTTAAATCGGTCCGGAGCATTCGCAACATTGTTGTCCGCGTTGGTCCAGTAGGATATGAGATCTTGCTGCGCGATCATCCAATTCGCGCCTTGAGCATTAGTTGGTTGAGCGAAGAAACTGTTGGTGTTGTCAAACAACTCGATCCACTCGCTACCGCCATTCACGCCGACTCGGTCAACTCCGGAGCCAATCTGAATCCGCCGGACGTTGGGTGAATTGATAAAGTTACTTCCGTCTACTGGCATGCCCTTGGAGTCCGTCCTGGAACCCAAGAAGGTTGTATTCCGGGGGCCAATCACTAAGTATTCCCCGCCGCGGACATACATGTTCGCGTTGGGATTTCCAAACACTTGCGCTTCGGGGTCCACCACACCGGGCGTATTGAGGTTGGTAGGAGTCTGGTTTGTGAACAGAATCACGCGGGCGTTGGCTGGATCAAAGTCGGGTAGTCGCTCGGTCGGCGTGCTTGCGAAGTACTCATATGGATTCATCGCATCGAATGAAGCACTATCCTTGAAGTAATCGAAGGCTAAGCCTGAGTACAATGCGCGTGTATCCGAATCGACAACTGGAGATCCGCTAGTCTCGTACAGTGTGTTTGCCACTTGAGACTGGTAGTTCAGGTCGTGTCGCTGAGGCTCATCCGTATCCTCCGGCGCGGCAACACTCATCAAACGCTCATTCGGCGTCTTCAAGCTCTGCGTAGCAGCCGGATCAACTGCTTCGGAAATGTAAACCCGCCAAACCGGAACCTGTGCTCCATTCGCTCCAACGGGCGCCAAGGCAGACAGGTTCAGCTTGACGTTGCCATCTCCGTCCGAATTGACGTTCACCTCACTGTAAAGATCATCCGCTACAGCCTGGGTGCTCATATTCTGGTCACCTCGCCCCGCAGTGGTTGCGGTTGTCCGTGGAAAGAACATTTCGAGGAACAGTGAGCCTTGAGGTGTCCGAAACTGATGATGCTCATCTCGTGCGGTGACAGACGGATCTTTTCGCACACGGATATCATGCAGAGCGAGTGACTCCGTTAGCAGAGCTTCGGGCGCCTCCATCCCCCACACAACTGTCTGCGTCATCGCATTGACCTCCCAGGCCGCGAAATCGGCCCCTGCGGCATTACGGAAGGGATCGGGGTCGAAAACGAATCGCGTCATCGACGAATCGCTATCGCGGAAGTCCACGACATTGACGGCCCACTGTGCCAATATACGACCTCGCAATAAGGTGTACTTCGATGTCGCAAACGCATCGCCCCCATCACGATCCACGAGAAGTTGTTGGAAATACTCGCGATTCACATTAGGGAACACATAATCCTCAGGCACAATCAATTGCGCCAAGCAATAGAGCTGCCGCGCGAACAACTGCCTCGTCTCGAGTCCGTGATACAAATCCAAGGTCGTGTCCGTATGATCAAGAAACGGATCGGTATTCAAGCTATTTAATCGATCGTCCGAACTCACCAAATCGGGACGCGAGAACATGCCTTCAAAGTAGTTTTCAGCTACGCCCGAACCGGATGGAGTGGCCCCAGGAGCGATGGCATACTGTGAAATTTGCGCGCTGGCCAATTCAGATGGGTCATCAATTTGTCCATCCGCGTCGCCGTCATCTACCCCGTTGCCAAAGGGACGGTTGAGATTCATTCGTTCGCCACGCGTGAACTCCAATGGAAACAATTGAAGAATCTGGTCGTGATTGAATTGCGGCTGAAAACGCATATGTCGAATCGTGTTGACCAGCTGCATTAGCGAAGTTGCCCCTTCACCGCGGGCCGCAAGCGGTGTTGGCGTAAACTCCCCTGCCTGCTGGCTGCCATCCGTGTTTGCATCCACGAATGGCCTGGAATCCAGGTGTGGTGGGGCGTCGGGCAGGGTTGTCCTTCTGCTACTCCTAGAATTCAGAACGGGCTGCCGCAAGGCCCTGGAATAAGGCGTAATCCAGTGACGCACTTGGTTGTTCGCCAGCTGCGCCGCATTCAAACCTAACGCTGCTTGCAAACGCTCTGGCATAAGAGTTCGATCTGCATCGCGCACTCGATAAATCCGCTCCCATTCGGCAATCGAATACGGGCTGTCGTGATTTCCTCCCCGCATCCACGTCGCCTCATACGGATCATTCGTCGTCTCGTTCACGGGCTGCGTAAACTGCCGTAGGTGGCCGGAGGGCCATTCGTTCAAATTGGCCACTCGCGGATTGCCAAAGGGATCGAGTCCAATCGAAATTCGACCGTTTGGCCCCAGAGGAAGCCCAGGTCCGACTTGTCGATACTCGGCGGTTCGCTCACGCATCGCTGTCATCTCTGCCAGTGCATCACTTGCCGGACGCCCCGGAACAATGTCTCCAGCGGGAGGCGGCGAATTGGCCGCTAACACGCGACCATTCCCTGGCTGATACCTACCCATCAAGAAATTTCGATAGGCAATTTCACCGACGTAACCGGTGCTGAATAAATGGCGAAACGAAATGTCCGCAGGCCCATAACCTGTACCCTGATCCCAGTACGACTTACTCGTAGCATTGGCGAAAGTGCCTGGCGTGGGTGATGCGAACTGAAAATTGAGGCCAGCGACGTTTGCATTGGTGGTCTGGTAAAACCCTGAGGTGCGATCATTGACTTGTGCCAGAGAACCCGTCGCATTGACATCAAGCTTGCTATCCAGATCGTCAACATAGTAGGAAACAAGAACCTTCAATAGCTTCCCATCTGGTGCAGTCTCTAGCGGTAGACCAGGGTCCATCAACAAAGCATCGGCGACGCCGTCCAAGTCACTGTCGACATCCCAGGGCCCAAGCACAAGACTGTTGACCCACTGCTGGAAAATGCCGGGCGCAGTGGCGGTACCCCAATAGACATTGCTCCACCGCGTCTGATCCCAGCTCCCTGCCATATTCACGACAAGTGATGGAGAGGAGGTGATACTGCCGCCATTCCCACCCGTGAATTGAGGATTTCTCGAAAATGATGCATTGGGCGTGACGATCAGATACGAAAGCGGTCGCAGTGTCGCCATCTCGATGCGCCGCATCGTTGCCAAGAACTCCGCCTCCGTCCAAGTTGCTGGGCTCATCGGCAAATTGGTGCTTGGATCCTTCTTCCAGTTGATGATGTAGTTGATCAACGCGGGACGGTGGAAGGACGGGATAATGTCCGATGAGTCCGTTGCCCCCGACTCGCGATGCGACATGTGCATCGTATTGTAGTCCGGCGCGTCGTAGGGTTCGTCCGAATCACCCAGCACGGCTGTCGGAATCACGGCAGCAGTGCTCTGATATTGCGCCGAGAATGGAACGTGAGTACCGACGACCTGATCGACCGGATTGGCATTGGTTAAAACGCCTGTACTGCCAGTGAGATTGGCTCGACCTAAGGCACTGAAATTCGGCAAGAGTCCAGCGGCCATTTCGCTGATCGAATTGTGCCGTGGACTTGTGTCAACGGGTTGCCCCGCAGCAAAATCTTGGAAGTGCAGTTGCGAGCTGCCGTCCGCCAGAATACCTACTCCGTGTGCATTCAACGGTGTTCCGTTGAGCAACAACTGAAATGGAACTCCAGCAGGGCTGTAGCACACATTGCGACCAGCCGGGGTGATGGACAGCCAATCTGCCAAGCTCCCTGAAACCCCTGCAGAAACATACGACTGCTGCAGATTCGCCTGGTTGAGATCGATGGTGATCGAGTAACTCTGCGAAAAGATATGTAGCTCTGCGGGTGTAAGCGGATTGGAGTTCGTCAGCGCATCCGTCACCCGCGCCGTGCTGATGGTCTGCCCCATGTAGCGGACGATATGAAAGGACTGGTCACTTAACGGCCCATTGCCCGCTGGGAAGGTTATGACTCTGCCATTCAGAGCATCATTCTCTGGAGGCAGCCGATCAGGGTGAACATATTGCGGACTTGGCACTGTCGGCGAAGCGGGAGTAAACGGAGGATCAAATGGGTTCAGTGGAATTCTCAGGAAGTGCCCATTTAGCAGCATTGGTCGTTGGGGGGCAGCCACCGGCATTCCAGCACTGGTATTGAAGTCCGATGGATTGAATTGAAACGCACGTACCGACAGCCGAATGCCCGTCGACTCAGCGCTGCCATACAAGTCCTCAAGAAGACTATGCCCAAACAAGCTGGATTCGGGACCGACACCGCGAACGAGAGCCAGCATGGCCGAGTCCATAATCGCACGGTGAGACTTGTGGCCACGTGTCTCGCGACGCGCAAGCGCCATGCTGGTAGAGCGCGATTGTGAAGCAAACACGACGTAGGTCACAGCCAGCATGCTGAATAAAGCCAACATGCCCAACACGACCAAGAGAATTAAACCAGATCGATTGCGTCGAGACTCCCCTGCCACATTGCGATGGATCAATCTACTCATCTGATTTTCCTGCGACTTCTAAAGAAGGCGTCCAAATTTAGTCGGCAACTGGCTAACGAAATGTTACTCGAGACGAGACCAGATGCAATGAATCGTTGTTTTACTGGTCAGTCAACATGAACATTGCGTTCAATGACCGTGATGATATGCGACATCAATGTTCCTGTTGTCGGCGCGGGGAGCAGACCTCCCGTGGCGACCGGCGCGACCTGACTTGGCGCGTGCGTTGGATCAGCCGGATTGTTATAGAAGAATGCCCAATCAGGGCCTTCCAGAACAACATCGCGAGACCAGACCTCTTGATCACCGCTGTTCTGAAACGGGTCGGTGCCCGCTGGTAATAAATTTGCCAACAGCCCGCGTCGCGGTTCAGCGTCCGCCTGAATCACTCGATACCAGCGAAAGACCGAATAGCCGGTTGTCGCGTCTGCGAAAGCAATATGCTTGCTAAGCATGATCCAGTTACCAATCTGCACTTGGTCATTCATGGCTGAATTTCCGATCAGCCTTACTCGTCCGGCATTGCCACCCACGAAGTTCCCAGATAGCGGGTGCACCCACAAAACTCGCTCGCCCTGAGGCCTGCTGGACTCAGATCCAACCCGCAGGGGAGATTCTTCCGATACGAACCCCAGATCGCGTTTTCCCAAAATCACAAGAGAAAGAACATAGTCGTCTGTCGCGATCGTAGGCGTAGCCGAAAACTCGGGTGAAAGCGTTGCAAACCAGCTGTAGTCACCCACTCGACTCTGTTTATTCGGACCGATTGTTCCGTCCAAGCCCGAGGTAAAGGAGAAAGAGCGAGAGGCTGGAATAGTCTTATCTGTATCGTCAGTGAGCATTGCCAGACCGTCGGTGGACTGAAACAGCTCTCGTGCCAAAAGCTGTGGGATTTGACCACCGCCACCGCCTAACGTGACACGTAGCATTCGAGGCTGATCCGGCCATGGAGCGTTTCCACGCTCCTTCGCCGCATCTTCCGTCGGGTTGTAACCATGTTCGTAATAGGGGAAAACCGCCGCCCGAAAGGCACCAGGTCTAGCAGTTCCCGATGCAAATCCAGAAACAACATCCGGCTCCGCCATGAAAAGCGGGTCGATGCATACCGACATCTGCTGCCAGGTTCGATTTCTTATTAATGCACTATGTCCTGGCTCACTCAGATTGGGCGTAGTACTCGCAGGGTTCTTGTTGAACAAGGCGAGACCCGTCTGCGCGGCGTTACCATCCACTTGGTACAACCAATTGAAGCCAACTGCGTTGTCTGTATTCTCACTCGGGTTGTTCATGCCACGAGCGACGAATTCATTCTCCCAAATTCGCCCCAGCGTTAGCGCGTTCGTCGCATCATTACTCTGCTGAGCGTTTCGGCCTGCTAGAGGAAGCAGAGATGCAATCCCCATCAGGCCAACAATCACCACAAAAATTGCAAACAAGACTTCAAGAATCGTCGCTGCTCGACGTGAGCGAATTGCCGCTACAGGTCGCATCGATTCACTTTGCCGTTCAGAATTCTGGCAGTTAGTGAGAGGCTTAGTTGTTTGAGGCATCTCTCACTCCTCTGGAAGACATCGACCTGGCTTGTGCTACCGCATTGCGATAAATCTCATTGCGCTGAGCATCTGTTCTTGCCGCGGTCCAAGCATCCACCATCGCCTGATTGACAGCCGCAACAGGCGAACTTGTGATTAGCCCTGTCTGCGGATTCAGCGTTACCCAGGTGTTTCCAGGATCAAGCACGTTCGAAAACGTAGCATCTCGATCAGCCTCAGTCGGGCGCGACAGAACTGCATTGACTTGATCCGTTCGACCGACAAGCAGTTGCAGCTTAGACGTGATTTCAAACTGGGCTACGCCGTTAAAGGTAGCAGCTCCACTGTCGAGGTTTTCGTCAGCGAACATTAACGTCGGCTTGCCTGTCGGATCGAATGCGATCCCGACTCGATTGAAACTGGAAGGTGTGAAAGCGTCTGCATTGCCAAACGCTGCGTTTCTTGCTGAAGGCGGGGTATAAGTCAACGCATTCATGGCACTACCACTGCTGGCTGAATCTCGCACCGGCGGCGACGAAGGATGCCCGGTCCGGCGAAGGATGATTCACGTCGACGGCGTCCAGGCACGCCTTGTGCTGCTCGCACCGGTCGACGATGGTCGGCTTCGGCCCCAGCGCGGCGAGACGCCGTTCCGCGCGCTCGACGCGTGCCT
>PKCQ01000036.1 GCA_002862265.1 Planctomycetaceae bacterium
CGAAAACCAAGCTTTTTCGGCGGGCGGCGGTCAAGTTCCTGCACTACCGATCGGACAGCAGTTCGATGAATTGAAGGTTCACAAACAGCTGGGACAAGGAGCTTTTGCACGCGTCTATCTCGCTCGCTAGGTTTCCATGCATCGCTTGGTGGCGCTCAAGCGCTACGACTCGCGGAAGCGATGAACCGCAGGCGCTTTCACAGCTCGACCACGCTAATATCGTGCGAGTCTACGACCAACGACAAGTCACAGAGCCGCCAACAATCTTGCTCTACATGCAATATGTGGCTGGTGGGACTTTGGCAGACTGTATCAAGCAAGTTCGAGAGCTACCGCGTGAGAAGTGGACGGGAGGTCGAGTTCTTGAATCTATCGATCATTGTTTGGTAGACGCCAATCAAACGGTCCCTGAGCTGTCTTCGATTCGTGCTCATGTGCGGGAAATGGAGTGGGCTGAAGTCGTTGCCTGGATCGGAATTCAGCTTGCCGGGTTTTGATTACGCCAACGACAAAGGAATACTTCACCGAGATGTGAAACCAGCCAACATTCTGTTGTCCGCCGAGGCGATTCCCAAGCTAGTGGATCTCACTGTGAGTTGCAGCGGCTTGAATGGCCGCGCTGGAGCCGCCGCACACTTTGGCGGTTCGTTAGCGTACATGTCTCCAGAACAACTGCAAGTCGCTGACCCAACAGATCGAAGCGAAGCGGACGAGCTAGACGGCCGTTCGCATTTGAATTCGCTTGGGATCGTGCTCTGGGAACTTTGGCAAGGGAAACGTCCCTGGCTATGCACAATGTCGCTGCGAATTGGACGGAAGCCGTCCTGATGCAGAAGGTCTTGCGGCAGCGCAATTGTGAGCTGCAGTTTCCGGCAATAACGCCTGCCGAGCGAGTTTTGGAACGCGTGTTGCGAGGACTGTTGCGAGTAGATCCAGAAGACCGCACGAGTTCAGGCAACGAAGTCGCAGCTCGACTACGCTTTGCATTTTATCGTGAACTCGCCAATCGCTTTGAGCCACTTAAAGAGAGCTTGGCCCTACGGCTCATGACTCTGCATGTATTGTTGCTCTGCGCGATCCTGATCTTCGGGCCCAACCTGGTCGCCTCGAGGTTCAATTACTTGTACAACTACCATCGCATGGGCGACAAGGCTGAGGCGATGCGTGCTGAAGCTGCGGCTGTCGATGTAAAAACACTCGCTGCAGATGCTGCGGCTCCGAGCGATGGTGAGGCGACGGACGCGACTGCCAAGGGAGAAGCGTCGTGGCTGTGGGGCGAGCTTCTATGGCTTTGGGTTGACCAAGAAGGAGAGAACGAGCATCCGATTGAAAAATACTTTCGCTGGACATCCTTTTACGTCAACATCATAGTCTACGCGTTGGGGCTGACGCTCTTCGCCACGATTACTTTGCCATTTGCACGGATCGTGCATGAGGGCAAACAAGCTAAAGTCGCTAGCCAGAAGGACGTGAACTATTTGTGGATAATCGGATATCGTTGCACGCTGATCGCGTTCGTTCTCTGGGTGATTTCCGCACTGGTATTTGTCGTTGGGATGTGGACTCGATTTAAAGGTAGCTTTAGCTCAATCGAGGCATTGCACTTCTTCTTTTCACTGCTTCTCTGCGGTGGAGTCGCTTGGAGTTATCCTTATTTCGGCATGACGCTCTTGGCGTTGATGGTTTACTACCCCAAAGTCATTGCACCGGCAATGTCCGACCCCGACTTTGACCTTCGTAGTGCCAGTATGCGGAAGCACAGTTCGTGGTACTTGCTCTCCACCGCAGCAATCCCGCTGACAGCAATCTTTGCTCTTGTTCTCGGCGAGCTCCATGCGAACTGGGTGCTCACTGGAATCGTCATGACCGCCCTGGGACTCGCTGTCGTTTTCTATGCCAATCTCAAGATTGACTCTGTGCTGACGCAATTTACAAGGGTTCTCGGCACTCCGAAGCAAAGCGTCGAGATCTAGCTCACAACCCGAGGCTTGCGTTTTTAAGTTACGTTTTTCGAATCAGGAATTAGCTTCCGCTTAGTTTTCTTTAGACATATGCAACTTACTCACCTCGGGGAGAGTCGCGACGGGCCCCTACGCTTCGTGGGTCGGCGAGCAAAGAGCGGCCTAGCCAGCCCTCCCCGGCCGAGGGCACTGACGCGAAGCGTTTGTCTTAGCCGGACTCTCCCGAAAGCGGGAGGATAAGTTTGAAAAGTGTAACTTCTAGACTCACGCGTCGGGTTATGGAGCAGCGTCTCGCGAAGCACGACACTAATTGTCCGATGAGATGATGGTGGCCGCGCCAGAATCGTCTCTGTTCATCATCAATCTGACTTGCGCCAATGCGTCTGCTTCATATTCATGATGAGTAACGTGTAACACTGTAATGCCCCAACGCGAATTGATATCTTTGAGCAGCTGCTGCGCGGTCTTGCGCGTCTCAGCGTCTAGTGCACTAAGCGGTTCATCTAGCAGTAGCAGTGGTGGTTGGAAAGAAATCGCGCGGCCCAAAGCAACCCGCTGCTTCTCACCGCCGCTTAGCCCCTTGATCCCTCGTGGGAGCAAGTCGGCAATCCCCAGCACTTGGCTCAGTTCCGACACCCGCTCTCTTCTAACCGTCTCCGGTTCGTCCCGGAGACGCATCGCGAACTCAAGGTGCTGCTGAACGGTGAGTGTTGGGAATAGTGCTAAGTCTTGAGGAACGTACCCAACATTTCTGTCTGCTGGCTTCCAACTCGTTACATCGCGTTCCGCAATGCGAATGCTGCCACATACAATGCTGCGCAGCCCGCATATTGCCTCTAGAATCGTGGTTTTTCCGATGCCCGTAGGCCCCATCACGATCGCGTACTGACCTGATGCTACCTGGAAACTGATGTTTTCCAAGCGATAGCCTCCAGCTTGGATGGTCACATTTTCTAGTTCAATCATGTTGCTTATTGTTGCTCGTCCACTCAGCAAGCCCAGCTCCTCCAAAGTATCGCAACACGAGTAGAACAACGATGGCCATAGCAACCATGATGAGCGACACGGCTACAGCAGCGTCTAACTGGCCGATACTCAGTTCCAGAAAAACCGTTACTGAGAGTACCTCGGTACGAAATCTCGTTGAACCAGCAAATACCATAATTGGCCCGAACTCGCCCAGAGCACGAGCCCAACTGATCGTTGCGGCCGTGATGATGCCTTTTCGTGCCTGTGGTAAAGCTACTTTCAGAAAGGCTTGCGATCGGGAGCACCCAAGGGTACGAGCGACATCCTCGGCCCGCGGATTAATCTGCTCAAAGGTCACTCGCATTGTGCGGACTGCAAACGCGCATGAGACTGCGAATTGCGCCAAAACCACGGCCGGCCAGTTAAAAGTGATCTCGAGCCGAAGAGTATCCCGGAGCCATTGATCCAAGTTGGTATCGCCTATTGGAAGGTGGAAGAGGATCAGAAGACTCAAGCCGAGAACCAGCGGCGGCAGAACGATTGGAATGTCGACGATAGTGTCCACGATCCATCTGCCTGGGAATTTGAAACGCGCCAGCAGATAAGCTAAGGGAGTTGCCACCACGACCGAAAGAATGGCTGCTAGCGTGCAAGTGATTAGAGTCAGCCGGAAAGCTGCTTGCACTTCAGGTTTCTTGACAGCCGTCCAAAAGTCGTCGACGGATGTGTAAAGTAGATCTGCGATCAGCAGCAGCACAATTAACAAGATGAAGCTCGCAGAGATTCCTCCCATCACCAGGAAGAACCCCCAATCGCCGCTTTGTTTGTGCCTCTGCCCACTCAAATGATTCACGACCTTACGAGGACCATTCCTGCGACCGAATCACGATCGTACCATCACCCATCCGAACCAATCACATTCTAGCTACCGTCGAGCCTCAGGACAGCTGGCAACATGCTATGCAGCACTAACCTGGAGGCCAACTCAACGCGCGTCCACCAAGGATGTGATAGTGCAGGTGGTCAACTGACTGACCACCATTCTTGCCACAATTCACCACCACACGATACCCGTCTTCAGCTAGGCCCAACTGCCGAGCGACCTTTTGGATCGTTAGCCAAAGATGCCCGACGAGCTCCGCATCCTCCGGGGCGATATCTTCGACATTCACGATTGGCTTCTTCGGAATCACAAGCACATGCGTCGGCGCTTGCGGGGAAACATCATGGAACGCCAGACAATGCTCGTCTTCGTGGACGACGTTAGCTGGAATTTCCTTGCGGATGATTTTTGAGAAAATGGTCTCAGCCATGTCATTTCCCCTGGGCAAGTGAGTAGCACTCAAGATGCTGCAAAATTCGCCTTTTATTCTGACGAATGTCGACGAATTGCCCAAGGGGTTCTGTATTGGCCCGCTATCCCAATAGAATGCACATCGCAAAACGAATGGTGCTCCCAGAAGAGCCACCTCGAAGTAAGCCGACCGTCGAAATTAGATTTTTGCTTTCGCCGATTCCCTAGCTTCGCCGACGTCGGACGAGCAGGCCAAGTCCGAACAGGCCCAAGATTCCAATTGAAGATGGCTCTGGAACTGCAGCAAAACTCCAGCCGATAATGTCGAAGGCTTGGATGTCCAGCTCCGTCACAACATTTACATTTCCAGCAGGCGCTGCAGTGGGATCCATGATCCCGAGTCCAAGCCCATCACGCCAATGACTAGCCTGACGCCCATCACCATTGCTAACGCCGCGTGAAAAGTGGTCTACCCCAGGCGCACCAGCTGTCACGCCACCATCAATCGAGAAGAACTTTGCACGGTTATCAGCAGTAAAGTCTAAGTCCGCTCCCGCGGCCAAACTATCAGCAGAATGCCTTGTGAAATCCATCGAGCTAACATAGGTGAATAGATTGTCGTTAAAAGGTCCGCTACTTGGAGGCGAGTTAAAGTCGAGAATATCAACGCCACTGATGAAGCCCATTGCATGCCCCAACTCATGAATTGCAACACCGACAAAATCAATCTTGCCACTGCCGATGCCATCCGATGGATCGAAATCAAAGGTAAAGGCACTGTTGAACGTGATCGCTGTATCCTCACCGCCGAGGTTTCCATCGATCAGGCCCAGGGCTTTGGCGTTAGCTCGAGTGATCCGTACGGAAGTGTTGTTCGCTCCACCGTCATTGTCGAGGTAGGGGTTTGCGCCGTTGGTGCCAGTTGCTTCTGATGTCCGATTAATGAATACGTCGAACGAAGAACCGCTTGGGAGATTGGCAACCATAGTGGCGTCATCCGCTGAACTAGCATCAGCGGCCATCGCATTGCGAAAATCGTCGTAGTCGATCAAGTTTCGCTGCGATCCAGCCTGCCCAAGAATGGATCCTCCCAGATTGCTGAAGCCAGCTGTAACGTTGACGGTGACATCATCGTCAAAGATGCCAGACCAGAAAGCTGCAGCCTGTGCGAAACCTGAATCGGCTTCGGCGTTCCCAGTCGACGTGATGTTGAAACTTAAATCGGCACGCACCTGGCCCGCCACAGCGATTGCCAGCAGGGCGAAAATTGGGAGGCTTCGCATGATTCTTACTAGAAGGAAGGACTGAAAAATTACAAGGTATTGCGGACGTATCCGGAATATATTCCATACTGATTCTTGTCGCAGGAAAGTCAAGATTTAGGGATTATTCCTGCAAATTCGGTCCACCCAAGTGGAGGGTTTTAAAAGTCAAGAGAACTTCGCTTTAGTCCCGGGGGCTTTCAAGCGGCAACCGAAATGGGGGCTTAACGACTTTCGACGTCTCAGCGATCTGACATAGAATACGACTCTATGTTTTCTAAGTCTACGAAAACAACATTCATCATCACTTCACCTATCCCAGAGCTTTTACCAACCATGGGCTTTTCCGCACAAGAAGTCGTTCGGCTCCGATCTTTATTTCCAGCTCTGTCTCGCAGAGATGGGGATCGGGAAGCCGTCTTCTTAGATGGCCCGGCTGGCACTCAGGTTTGTCAGCAAGTTGTTGACGCGATTTCGGATTACCTAACTCGATGCAATGCCAATGGGAATGGAGTCTTTGCGACGAGCATCGAAAGTGATCAGGCCCTGGACAGCGCTCACGCTTCCGTGGCAACTTTTCTCGGTGCTGACGATCCAAACTGTGTTACCTTCGGTCCCAACATGACCACGCTAACGCTGTCATTGGCTCGGTGCCTATCCAAGTCTTGGAAGCCTGGCGACGAGATTCTCTTATCCGGCTTAGAACACGACGCTAACTACACTCCGTGGCGTCAGGCAGCAGAGGATGCAGGAGCAACTGTTCGAGTTGTTGAAGTCAACGCCGAGAATTGCACGCTGAAACAAGACGATTTCCGATCAAAACTCAATGAAAAGACGAAGTTCGTAGCAGTTGGCTGTGCCTCGAACGCTGCTGGCACCGTGAACCCAGTAGCAAGCATGTGTGCAGCAGCAAAGCATTTTGGTGCTTTTACATTCTTAGATGCAGTTCACTACGCCCCACACGATGTAATAGACGTAAAAGCTTTCGGCTGTGATTTCTTGGCTTGCAGCGCGTACAAGTTTTTTGGACCGCACGTCGGTATTATGTGGGGACGCCGCGAGTTGCTCGAAGGCTTGCAGCCCTACAAGTTACGTCCCTCACCAGAAGATTTACCAGGACGCTGGATGACTGGGACTCAGAATCACGAATGCATTATGGGTACCAAGGCAGCGATTGACTATATCGCTAGTATTGGTCGTAGCGAAGATAGCTCAGCCGAAACCACACGAGAGGACTTGTTAAATGCCTTTTCTCGCATTCGCCAATACGAAAAAGAACTTTGCGATCGCTTGCTCGATGGGCTAGCAGCAATTCCTGAAGTCAAAGTTTGGGGTATTACGGATACCGCCGAGCGAGCGCAACGTGTACCCACGGTTTCGATCACTCATGCGCGTCACACGTCGGTTGAATTGGCCAAACGACTGGCCGAGAAAGGCATCTATGCCTGGCATGGAAATTACTATGCCTTGCCGCTAACAGAACGTATCGGTGTCGAGCCTGACGGAATGGTGCGTCTTGGACTCGTTCACTACAACACGGCTGAAGAAGTCGAATACCTACTGGCTCAATTAGCCACGTGCTAACCACTGTTGCTTGTGCGTAAAAACTCATCTATTTCTCAGCATCATTGTTTTGTGTCGTCGCCTGAAAGCCGATACACAATCAGCAGCGTTGTACGACTCACAACATGCAGATTGGCGAGCAGCAAGATGGGATCAAGGAGTTGAGTAATCATGGACGGAAGAACAGACTTGAGTTTTGATATTGATGCGTTGTTTGATCACATGAGTAACAACTTGAATCATGCTCTTGACGATGCCAAGGACTGGAATTTCACCCTACGCTCCCACGATCTGAGCGCTCTCCAGGAAGTCGCTCAGGAGCTGCAATCAGAATTCATTGTGCAGCTACAGGAAACCGTCGAAGAGATTGGCTTGGATGGTCAGGTCTCAGTGGGCAAACCGATGTTGTCGGTCAGCCAACAAGCGGCATTGTCTGTAGAGCAAGTCAAAAGTGTTGCTTCCCTTCTGGAAACGATCGCGCTAAATCGCGGATTTCAGTACGAGG
The DNA here is from genome assembly GCA_002862265.1 of Planctomycetaceae bacterium. Lineage (GTDB taxonomy): Bacteria > Planctomycetota > Planctomycetia > Pirellulales > Pirellulaceae > Aureliella. The sequence continues at coordinate 7,555 of PKCQ01000036.1, forward strand.
GCGTCGAGTGCTACGAGCCAGTTGACGGTGATGAGGTATTCGGTTGGCTTGAACCGGACGACGCGAGTCGGCGTTTGCAGCACATGACCGATTGCGGCCTGGAGGACAATGCTCCTCTACCCTGGGCTTTCCTGATAGTAACCAAAACAGGAGAGTCGGCCGCCAAACTATGGGACTCTTTGGCAGACAGCGAGTTTGAAGACCGCGATGACTATGGCGAGCCTGATGAAGAGGGCAACTATGGTAGCTGCGTCTTTGTCGATGGACGAAACAACGAGTCTGAGATGCTCGCAATGCTCGAATCGATCAACACCATAGCAGAATCAGTTGGCGGAAGTTTGTCAGGAGTCCAGTTTTATTCGCGCGAAGATCTGGCGGAATTCTTCGACACGGAGTACGTCAACGATGAATTTGGCGACGACTTAAATCTTATTGCCGAAGAAGACTCAATCGAAGACGAATATCTCTAGCAAACCAATAAGGCAAACGAATTATTGCGTTGGTCGATACCGATGCCATTAAGCGCATTGGCGCCAACTCGAAATTTTTGCATCTGATCAAGTGGTGTAGATTTTAGGCTAGAGAATCGCAATTGCCTCGCCAGGCACCAAACATGGTATCCCGTCGCGTATGGGATAGAGGTAGGTCCCTGATTGGTTGACCAGTCCACCCTCAAATGTTTCCGAAACCTGAATGCCCAGTCTGCAGACCAGAATTCCGTTTTCTTGATCGGCCTGCAACCGCTCCACGACCGAATTCTCTGCGAGGAATAGATCTTCTTGCGTGACTGGACAGCGAATGCACGCAAGCATCCATGCAGAAAAGCCAGTTCCAAGTTCAATCGAACTCATCCCTGTCCTCTTATTACGGCGATGCAGTCGCTTGCTTTCGAATGATGGCCTCTCTCAACAAAAGTACGTGCCAGTGCAAGCCCAGATACTTGCTCAGCGCAAAATGGAACTGCGTTTCCCGGACTCGGGGCATCAGCAAATAGTTGCTCCTCGATGCTCCTGAGCAATTCTTGGATTCCAGGCTGCCCCACACAACTAGCCAAAGTTGACGGCAAACGGCCGTCACTGGCAATGGGTTCCATGCGAGCTTCATCCATCTTATTCCAACAAACTAGGCGCCGCACGTCAACCGACGCCAGCTCATCGTGGATCGGCTGCCACCCTTGAGTCGCGTCGACCACAAGGACCAACAGATCGGAAGAATGCACCAACTCCTTTGCTTTGTTGACTCCAGCCGTCTCAATCTCATCCTCGCTCTGTCGAATTCCAGCCGTGTCAGTGAGTTGCACCGGCCAGCCGCCAATGACTGCGCCTGACTCAGTCCAGTCGCGAGTGGTGCCTGGTTGATCATGCACAATCAGTTTTTCCTGTCCGACCAAAGCATTGATCAAGCTACTCTTGCCGACGTTGGGTGGACCAGCCAAAACGATACGCCAGCCACGGCATAGATGCTGGCCAAACTCACCCGTTGCAATCAACGAGTCTATTTCTCGCAGGATCGGCTCCTGATCAGCTGTGGACTTGGCAACCGCAGCACTTTTCAGCAACTCCTCCAACCCTTCGAGAGCTGCCCCCAGGGCGCCGTTAAGCTGATCCAGCAGGACGCTCGCAGCAAGGTCTGTGGGAGCTTTTTGTAGTGCCCTCTCGGCCTGAACACTGGGGCTACCCACTAAGTCGGAAGGCCATTCCTGTGCAGAGATTCGCTTTGCACCTCTGTCGACCATCTCTTGCAAGAGTGCTTCGCATATGGCTTTTCCACCATGGCAGTGAACTTCGACTTGCCATTCGGAGCTGCGGCAAATGACAACTTGCTCTTCGCCGGTCGAATCAGAAGCGGCGGACCAAGTTGCGTAATAGACACGCATCTCTGCGAGTTGCTGGCGTTTGCCGCCTGGGACAGGAAACTGAAACATCGAGGTGATGATTTCAATCGCTTTTCGCCCGCGAATCGCGAGAGTCGCAATGGCTGCTGGAATCTGCGGAGTGAGTTGACAGACAAAAGTCTCAGGATTCATGCTCTTGCAAATTCAAAAGAAACTCAGCTTGTCCAAGCAGTTGGTCGTCAAAATCGAGTCGAATCACGTTCTCAGCCTGCAACTTGGCAATGATTTCATCGTGCTCTGCAACAATCTGTTTGGCAACTCTGCGGATGCGACTTCGATTCAGCAAAAACGTTAGCATCACCATGCAATAAATAGCCAGTGGCAAGACCGACAGAATCAGACTTGTAAAGAACATCCCAGCCGGGGGTTGCGGGAATTCCCCCACAGTCGTTTCCACACCAGTGAGAGCATTGTAACAAGCCAAGAAGTAGTCGCGATAAACTACGAAGATGGGACCGGACATCAGCAACCAAAAGATCAGGGTTCCAATGAGCGCTGAGAATTGTATGACAAAGCCGTTGGTGGCATTGCGATCAATCGCACGATCAAAAATCGATTGCGACTGCGTTTGTAATTCTTCGATGCCGGACAGCCTCATGCCCGCAGAGTCAGCTTCCTCTCTGGAGCGGTCCATTCGAGGCCGCAACTTCATCACGGCACGATGAAATTGGTTGCACAGGGGACGCAATCGTTCTTCTACTTGATCCTGAGTCCGCCGTCGAATTCCGTCACTGATTTCCGAATTGACTTCACGGTTCTGCCGGACCGTTTTTGCCCAGGATGCAAGTGCACCGAAAAGACTTGGAACACTTCCGGTCATCGCTAAGATCACGCGATCCCAAGCTCCTTGGGTCAAACTGAGCGTCGACATTACGGTGCGATAGGGGAACCAAAGCAGCGAAGTATCACTGACCAAGCGAGCTCGAAGACGAAGGCGAACTCCAGTCTCAAGAACCGATTCGCTTCCGAGCAAACTAGCTAGAACACGGCCGGGAACTTGCTCCGTTTCACGATTCAACTCTGCCACGGCGCCAGAAAGCTGTGGCAGCTCTTCACCTATCATCTCAGCAACATCTCGCTTCAGCCTTTGATTGGCTGCCAATATTCGACGATCTCGCGTTGAGCTGAGCGTCATGCTGGTGATGCCAAGATCATTGATCCGATCCAACACTGCAGTACGAAAGACTTCGCCTGAAGCTTGTTCGTCGCCGGAGATCTCAAAGTCTGGCACAAGCACTTCTTTACTAAGCACTGCCTTAGGAGCCATAACCTGAAGCTGATCGCGCAGTGCCCTGGTATCTTCCTGTATCGTGGGGTACGCCACCGCTCCCGGCAGCTCCTCTGGCTCAACGGAACTGACAACTGGAATGCATGCGGATCCATCAATTTGCTCTGCGATGCTTAGATTCGCCGCTGCCCGTAGCTGGTCACGAGCAACAACTAGTAACTTGATCGGAGCAAGTGACAGCGTTTCCTTCGCAAGTCTTGCAGCACGATGGTTGGCGTCCGTCAGTCCTGGCGTGTCGAGGATCACATACGGCTGACCAATGTGCAGCAGCTCTTCGGTAGGACAAGGATGATAAATCTCTTGGCTGGGATCCAAGCTCTCTGGAGCAATCGGTCCGACCCAGACCAATCGCGTCGTAGCATCGTCGACTAAGTCGCCCGAGCGAAGTTGCCTCTGTACGTTCTCTGCTCGAACAAATTGCCGCGATGACCAAGTCTTACCTTGGCCTTTTGCACCCACTATAGCAATCAATAGCGAGTCGATTCCGCGACCAGTTTGAATGTTCTCTAAGTCGCAGCGGAAGCGATCGACAGCACTCGAAACCAACTGCGAAATCGACGACTCGCCAAAAACCGCCTGGGTCGATTCTGAGATTCGTCTTGCAAATTCTAAATTGGGTACACTCATCACACCGAGCTCAGATCAATCTCTGCGTTACCAATTGCAGTTGAGTTAAAAACGCCGAGTTCATCTCCCAGCGGTAGAGCGAGTGGTCACCGGCAGCCGCTTTGATGTCCAGACCGCTTGGCAAGAGCTGTCGCTGCTCGCCTTCGCATTTCGAATAAGGCAATAAATCATCGTCAGGTCTTGCAACTCCGATGGAATCGCAAAGTATCGCGAACAAGTCACTCAATTGTCGCCATGGAGTTTCCCGATGAACGATTTTGAGAGCTCCTGCGCCACTCGCCATGGGAGTCATCACTGCTGCAATGCCGGCTGCAGCAAGCAGCTCCTTAACTGACGCGAACACCAGAAATGCAGAGCCACCTGCATCAATCGGTACCAAGATCACTGCCAATAGCGGTGCCATCATGACGGCGAGCGGCTGAGTGCCCTTCCAGAGCTTTTCTCGGAAACTCATCTGCTTCCAGATCTGCTCGCTCCACTTGTCCAGTTCGTCCGCATCCAGCTCAGTTTTGTCTTCATCGGCGAAACGTCGCATTGCCAAGTCACAGCCAGCTTCCAGCTTCCCCAGACTACTTCGGTGGAAGGCATCGTGTATGTCGCAGCTCTTCACCGCCTTCGCTAGTCGCTGAGGAGTCACAACTTGAGCCCCGTCGCCCTGCTTAAATCGCTTGGCGAAACCTGAAACGGATTCCGAGACCGATTGCAAAATCTTGAGTCTACTCGCGGAGTTAGCGACGGCTTGATGTAGCTGTCGCGCCGTTTTATCGATCCGCAAACTGAATTTCATCCAAGTCGGCGCCGTTCGCTGAATGCTATCGGCCATCTGAGACACGATAGCTGGCGAAGCCTGCAGACGCAATCCGGTGTTATTACCTTGGCCGTCACGCTCGGCCATAAACTCATAACAAGCGTCCGCTACCGCTTGCCAAGCATCTGTGCGTTGACGGACAAGAAGCTGTTCGCAGCGAGTCATCCACTCTTGTGCAGAAAGACTCGCCGATTTCAACTGGATTTTTAAACTGCGACTGCTTTCGCGAGTCAGGTTACCAATGTCTAGCTCCTCGCCGAGATCGTGCAGGTACTTGAAGCTTAACGCTGTTTGAGTGCCGAAGTGTTCCTGCCGAGCCGTATTTGAGCACTCGAAAAAAATGGGTTGCGAAGATCCATCCGGTGGATCTTGCATACGAGTTGGCTTGGGAGGAATACGAGTATCGGCCAACGAACTTCGAAAATCGTAAGCGCAGTAGATACTCTGGATCGCGTAGCGATCTTGCAGACTTCGCGCTTGCTCAAACACCACCTCAGGTGCATACCTTGCCTTAACCTTGTTGACGGCAAGCATCCGAGGAACGCCTGGCATGGCATCGCGTAAGATTTCTAATATAACGAATAAGCTGTCATCGTGCAGGCTGCTCATTTTGCTGACCACAATGAATGCCGAGCAAAGACGACCAATCTTCCGCAGCTGCTCACGCCGCAAGTCTGCGAGATCTTCGCCGCGAATCAACGTGCGAGCCCCCAGAAAACCTGTTTGGATATCCGGGCAATCCACCAGGCCGAGCTTTAGTTCATTCAGAGACTCATCGTAAGCGATCAAGGGAACGTCCATCGGATCAATCTGAGTCGACCGCGTTTTCGAATTCTCGTCACTTGGTTTCGCTCCCTCACTGTCGTAGCTCGACTGTTTCCTCTGCAATACTTCCTCGGGGCGTATTTTGCCACTATATTGCAAGGCTGCAACTTCGGGATCTTCCGACAAATGTTCCGGTGGATGGCCAAAGACGCTGCTAATAAAGCTGATCAGCGTATTGAGAAGCTCGCCATCATCCCACCAAATTTTCGGTAGCCAAAGAACGAACCGATGCGTGCCGGAGTCGTTGCTCAAGCCCATCAAAATGCGGTGACGATTCTGGGGACTCAAGTAGCTGGCGAGAAGCGAGCTCTTACCAGCGTTTAGCAACCCGGTAATTGCCACAATCGGGCAGCGCCCCACCGACTCGAATACGCTGAGTTGATGGATCAATGTATCGATCCGAGTACGCAACTTTGCTCCGAGATCCGCTTCTTCCGTATTGGGCGCCACAAGATCGCAGCTAAGCGCATCCAAGAAGCTGAGCATCGCAGGTACGTCATCGCCGGTAGTCATCTTGCCCACTGGCGGATAAGTTCGGCTCAGTAGCACACTTTCTCCGTCTGCGGCAAACAGCTCAGCCAGTTCTCGCCAAGCTTCGTCCGATTTCTTGTTTGCCGAGAGAGGATTCATGGTTCGTTTCGAGGCTCGACAACTCCATTCTTTGCTGGCTAGGACTCTTAAAACTCAAATGAGCGTTTATGCAGACGGATAGCGTATGAGGATCGGCAGAGTGCTCTAGCTCAGCTCCCAAAATCAGAGTAGCGTGCTAAGACAGTTAAGCCTTGCAGCACCAAATCGGAATGCACAAAAACGGGCGACGAAAGATGAGGTGATATCCGCATACCGTCCCCACCACTCAGTATAACCGGTACATTCCATTCTCCGTTCGAAGCCGAATCTTGGCCGTCCAATAAGTTTTTATGGGGTGAACGCCCCCGCCGATGCCCCTGCCGATAGCGTTCAACCACGTGCGAGACGCCGCCGAGCAACGCACTTGCAGCCCCGCAGAGCATTGCTTCTTCGGTATTCTTCCCGGGAATTTCGGGGAGTGAAGTGAGATTGTCAGCGTTCATTTTGGGCAATTGGTCTGTTCCTGCTCCCAACATCCGAAGCATCAGGGGAATGCCTGGCAGAATTGCACCTCCATGAAATATAAGTTTCTCGGCCGCAGCCGAGGAACCTGCCGGCTCACTAGGCAATGAAATTTCGTCCACGGTAACAGCACTGCCAGCTTGGATAACAATCGCAGCTCCGGCGTATTGCTCAAAACCAGTTTGTTCTCGAAGAAAATGTCCGCCAGCTAGTCCCGCCAAAAGTCGGTCAATTCCAACTCGGTCTGGAGCATCAACATTGACATCCAAAGGCAGATGCGAGTGATGTACCCGAATCAAGTCAGCCCTCAGATCGCAAGATTCTGAAGCAAGGGATTCCTCGAGTACTTGTATTGCGTCGCGTCGAACGCTGCTGACTAGCCAAGTCGCTCCTTTGACTTTCGTAAACTCAGAAAGCTCCTCAAGCCACGCCTCATCGGCTGGCTCGTAACGCACCGCAGCGGTTTCAGATTGAATGGGCGTGCCCGGAGGCAACCAGTTGATTCGCATGCGAGGCCCGATCGCCTGGGTAGCAACATGCAATTCAGCTATCCTTAAGCCACTATTGCCAATGTCGACCCCAAACACTCTCGCAGCTATTGGACTTGCTCCTGCTGTAAAACATCGGCAACTCGGTGAATCAGTTGATTCAAGCTGGTACCCGTTACCGCACTGATAAGTAACACGTCTTGTTGGAGTTCTTCCCGCAACTGTCCACAAACTGCGCCAGCCGTGGGAAGCTCTGCTTTGCTCACGACCACAATTTCCGGACGCTGCGCGAGTTCATCCGAATACTGTTCGAGTTCCGCACGAATGACGCGATAGTTTTCCATCGGGTCCGTGCCGTCTGTCGGTTCAGGTTCGACCAAGTGCACTATAATTCCAGCTCGCATGATGTGCCGCAGAAAATCGTGCCCCAGTCCTACGCCTTCGGAAGCGCCTTCAATCAGCCCCGGAATGTCGGCAATCACAAAAGAACGATCGATGTTGGCATTTACCAGACCAAGAT
>PKCQ01000550.1 GCA_002862265.1 Planctomycetaceae bacterium
CGCCACCGCCACCACCAAGACCGGCTCCTCCACCACTAGCTCCGCCGCCCAGGCCGCCGCCTGCGATGGAAATTGGAGTGCCGGAAGCTGCGAATCCACCTACTGTCGGTCCTGACCTTTGCGCTGATCCAGGTGGGACGTTATTCGCTGTAGTTGGAGTATTGTCGGGTAGACGATCGTCGAGGATTTCCTTGACTTCGTCCATCAGTGCCGGAGGAATAAGAGAAATCAGCATACTCTCTGCCGCACCGACTTGATTAGCAACGAAACGCAAGCGACTGTTCGTCAATCCCGTCGTTGGCCCCTTCAGCTCTCCAACACCTTTGAACTCAACGACCTCAACCAAGTGAGCAACGTGACCACCCATTCCCATGGCCACCATCGAGTTCAGTCCGAGAGGAACATTCTTCAACTCGAAGTTGCCATTCTTGTCTGACTTAGCCGTAACCTCCTTTTCACCTTGCGTGAAGGTGATCGAGATCTCGCCAGGCATTGCGGTATAGCCGAGCTGTGGAGCAAGGACTTGGCCGGTCACGCTTCGGTCAGCCGCACGCATCACTTGAAAGCGACTCAGCTTGCCCGCGTCTGCAGTATCAAAATCACTCTGAGGCAAGACGTCTGCTTCGTCGCTTGCCACGAATGTCGATTCATCGATTCGCTTACGCAATGCACTTGAGTTTACCATCGCGAGCGGAAGATCCACTGGCTTTTTTCCACCAGCAGGCGCGGCTGCCATGTAGAAAGGAATCGCGGCGTAGAGTGCCTTGGTCGAACGTTTTGTCAGTGTGTCTGCCGTGATAACAAGAGCCGCTAAGCCTTGCTGAACACCAGCAAACGCCAGCCTGCCATTCTCATCGGGGCGTTGGTCAATACGGTCGCCATTTGGCTGTACCAAGGAAACGAGATACTCGTCCTTCGGTCCGTCAACCAAGCCATTGCTCCGAAGAACGATCTCCAGCTGATCCCCTTCCAAGTAAGCGATCAAGTCGCTCGAGATCTTGCGTTGTTCACCCTGGAGCAAAACGGCCCAAGGACTGTTGGAACTAACAGGCACTTCCTGGGCGCGAACGAGCACCGGACACAGCAAAATACAAGTGATAAGAAAGCGTGAAATGTTTTTCATCTGCCAACCTTAATTGGAACAACTCTCCCTGGACATCCTATCTTACCCATGCATCCCGTATAGTTCGATTCTGTCAATTTTACGTGAAAAGCAGGACTTACTTCACTTAACCAAAGAAGTGCCCCCTCCACCGAGGTATTACCTTCTTGTCGCCGTCCAAAATATCCAAAGTCATTGAAAGCCCTAATCCAGGCTTGTTGCTGTTGCGGAAGTCCGCGTAGCTGCCTCCTTTGGTTCGGTAGGAGCCAGGAGCGTTGAAGAGCACAGCAGCTGCATCTCCCTTGGCGTTAATCCGTGTCTCATTAGTTGTGATGCGTCGGACTGGATCAGGTTCTGTAGCGCGACCTGTTACAAAAGGAACCTTGGCATCGCAATGCCAGCGTTGGTGTTTTGGGAAGTCAAACCCGAGAAACAATCCAGATGCCCGGCCAGAAGCAAGCAAAACAGTTCGAGTCCATGGTGCAATCATATGCCTCCACAGACTTACCTGAGCCTCGGCAGTCGACCAAGAGTCCTTTTGAATTTTCCTCAAACATGCACCGCCTCTTCGACAGGTGGCTGTCCTGCAAGTTGAGGCCGTAGATGGAGCACTTCTTAAACTGTGCGTTGTAGACCACTAGGTCACTTTGCTTCAGAAACTCCATACCAATGGCACATTCCATCATTTCCAACTCTTCGAACTCACCACTGCTCTACTCGCAATAGACACCGACCTAGCAGTCATAAAAGACATTGACGCCTCCGAGTTTCACTTCGCTACACCTGACAAGCGACATACGACAAATAAACACAGTCTGCTTGCCAACTAAGCAGCGACAATCAGCCTTGCAGGACCTACTATCGCGAGTCCAAGCGGTCGTTGTTGTTGGTGGCAGCAACTCCAATAATACGAGACGGCTGGTACAACTCTGCGAAACAAACGGTACACCAGCCTTTCACGTCGAGCGGGCGAGCCAACTATATCCCGACTGGTTCCGCGAGGTTGATACCGTCGGCCTGACCGCTGGAACCTCCACCTTGGACGAGACAATCGACGAAGTGAAACGGAGCATACTAGAAATCGACGCACGCCAATTCGCTTCGCCTTGAGCTCCTTGTTTCAACTGGATTCTTACTCCATGCCTCCAGATTCCAATGCAGCCGTTCACAACACACACTCCGCATCAAACTGGTCTCTGGTGGTTATTCAGTCACTTGGGCTGCTTCTTACAAGTCTCCTCGCGAGCTTCTTTGCCTTCGATGTCGCATGAAGCAGTCGGGAAAGAACCGATCTGTCAGCTACGGCTGATCGAACCACGTATCGCTACTTGGGACTTTATAGCTCGTCTGCTAGCTGGATTTGCCGTTTGGCATGCAATGAAACCCTGGGACAAGCCACAAGATGGTGGATTGTTTTCTCCACTATCTCGAGCGATTTGCTCCACTACGCTCTGGATCTTGAACCTATTCGCAGACCTTCGTCCGTTACTGTCCGGTTCGATTTTTTGATTTCCTCCATTTTTTGATTTCCTCCTATCGGCCTAGACCATTGAGACGCAAGCGCAGGGATATCTTTGATGCGGTGGCTTAAGCAAATCCCTCAGTTGCGACGGAGCTGAAGTATTTAACTGGAATTCTGGCGAATCCCTTAGGAGAAAGGTAGTGAAGTCAATCCGTGGGGATACGGTCTTGCATTTGATGACAGAAATCGAGCTCGCGCTTGGCTTTTTGGCATAGGGCGACACTGACAGTGCTGTCAGCAATCTGAGCTTCAAGATCAGCTTCTAGATGCACCAGAACAAGCATGGCATCTAGATTGCGTTGCAGGTCTTGAAGCATACGGGCGAGAGCGAAACTGGGGCCGGCCATCAAACTCCGTGAAATAGACTTCAACTCAGGAAAGTTCTCCGCCACGTAGCGATGAGAATCTACCGCGTAACGAGAATAATATTCTGCCGAGCCAAAGTCGCGTTGCCGCTGGTAAAGCATTCCCATGTTTGCGTAGATGTGCGCGAGGTTGATACGATACAAAGCCACTTGATCGTGTTCCTGGACGAGTAACTCCGAGATCTCACGCGCCTCATCCAGCTGATCGATAGCTGCCTGGTTTCCCCGTCCAATACGTCTAACATCGACGTCGCGCAAGGTCTGGCTGAGCTCAAAGCGATATCGAGCGACTTGCGGTGATTCAGCAATAAGCTCCCGCAACAGGCGAATCGCTTCTTCCTTCTTGCCATCCGATTCGTCAGAACCAACCAACTCGGGTCCGGCAAGCTGCTGTAGACAGAGAGCTTTCAGGTAGCGTAGCTTCGATGATTCGGGCTGTTCTTCGATCAAATCCGCCAGAAGCTTGAGTGCTGCATTGGCGTGTTTTTCGAATTGTTTGCGAAACGCTTGTTGCTCTTTCTCTTCTCGCTCTCGATCACCGGGCCTACGACCATCGCGAGACTCCAGACTTCCTGGCGGACCGTACGGCGGAAGACCATCAGAGGAAAACCGCTCGCGCCACCAAGCCTCGAAATCAAAGCCCATCCCAAAACGACGCGGACCGCGCCGGCCGCCAGGCACGTGCGCATGCTCCATCGGCAGGCTAGGCCGCGACTTAGCAAGCAGCAGATGCACTTGAGTTTGCAACAGCCTCGAGGCTTGGGAATCCTGTTTTTCCAAGTCTCCCAAGGTGGTGGTCAAAATCGTTTTAGCGCGATCTATCTGATTGGTCGCCAAGTAGACTCGGCCAAGCTGCATGTGAATCTGCTCGATGGCCAGCGGCTCGACAACGGTTGGGTTACTGACGCCCAGGAATCGCTCCTCCGCCTCAGCGTAAGCTTCAATCGCCTCCGAATAAGCTCCCAAGGACTGATGAATATCTGCAACACGACGAAAGGCCCGGGCTGTTTCAGCTTGCAATCTTGGGCTTGCAGTTCCTTCCTCCGCCGCCGCCAGCTGATCGTAGAACTGCAACATTCGTTCCAGGAACCGCCCCGACTCAGGTGTTAAACGCAAGGGAACACCCGAGCTGCCAGTACTGACAAAGTCCGACTCGAGTCCGTCTTCTTGTTGCATGAACGAGCTGATGATCTCATCCAGGCCATCCAACGCGATATGCAAGCGTTGTTCCGCTCGAGCTCGCTGCTGAGCTTCTTGCTGGTATGCGAAGCTCAGACCGACTGGTAAAGCCAGAGAAAGACATCCCACCAGAACCAGTAGCGCAGCCACTGCTTTGTTGCGACGACACCACCTGATAGTATGCTCGACGACTGTCGTTCGCTTGGCAAGAATCGGACGATCTTCAAGAAAGCGCTCCAGGTCTGCCTGCATCTGCGCCGCACTAGCGTAACGATCCACGGCCTCAGGATTCAATGCCTTGAGAACGATGGTCTCCAAGTCACGTGGAATTTCTGGAATGATACTTCGTGGTCGCGTTTGCTGTCCTTGCGACTTCTGTTCCAAGAGCTGGCGGTAGCTAGTGCCTTGATGAGCTGATCGCTGGGTAAGCAATTCGTACAGAGTAAGACCCATCGCATAAATGTCACTGGACGGACTCTCTTGACCCTCCAGTTGCTCAGGAGCCATGTAGCGCAGCGTGCCAAGGATGTCTCCGCTCCGAGTAAAGTCATCATCTTGCTGCAATTTCGCCAAGCCAAAATCAGTCACCCAAACGGTCCCACTTCGATCCATCAGCAAGTTGCTGGGTTTGATATCTCGGTGCAGAATACCGTTCTTATGCGCATATTGCAGCGCATCGCAGACTTGGACTCCGATCTTCGCGATACTATTCCAATAGTGCTGATTGCGACCAAGGCCCGTCAGAGTCACGGCATTTTCCAGTTGGATGCCCGAGTTATCGGAATTCACGGGAGAACGTATCGCGTTACGTGAACCAGTGGAAATCTGCGCAGTTTCGTCCGACGCATCACCGGCAGTATCCATATCGAAGGCGATGAGACGTTGGGCTTGGTCAACAAAACTGGCTGACATATCCAGGCTGCCATCGTGTTCACCTAAGGCAGTCAGAATCCGCCGCAGGTCCACGCCATCAATAAATTGCATGGCGTAGTAAAGGTGCTCAGCTTCTTGTCCAACACCAAACACCGGAACAATGTTGGTATGGTGCAGTCGTGAGGCCAATTTGGCTTCGCGACGGAAACGTTCGACCCGGCTGTCTGAATTCTGCGAGTCCCCGCTAAGCACCTTGAGTGCAACCCGACGATCGAGCACTCGGTCGGCAGCGAGAAAGACCGTTCCCATCCCGCCGCGACCAATCTCGCGAACGATTTCGAAATCGCCAAGTGATTCTTCCTGAAACCGACGAACCGAACTCGCTGCTCTGAGTTTCTTCTTCTGAGTTTCTTGGCTGCTGAACTTCTCCATCTTGTGAAGCGTGTACAGCAAGTCCCGAATCTCGCTCTCGAGCTGCGGGCACTTGCGAACGTAATATTCGATGCTCGGCCGCGATTTGCCGTCTCGCATGACTTTGAGAAAATCTTCGGCAATGGATTCCAGCAAACCCTCCTTACTCACTCGGTATCATCTCCCCAAGTCGCTTCAGAGCGCGGATGTAACGCTTTGTCGCAGCCGACTTATCGATGCCGAGCACACTTGCCACTTCGCCGTTGCTGAGCTGTTCGAGATGCCGCAGTACGAGTACTTCGCGATCAATATCGCCCATTTGTTCTAAAGTGTTGCGGAGCGCCTGGGCTTGCTCTTCGCGAATGGCAACATTGCTTGGTGAAGTCCCGCTTGCCATCAGTAAATCCCGCATGGCGTGGGCCGAGGACTGAAAGGGAAGTTGATTCTCTAGCGAGACCTCGCGGTTCACGTTTCGAACTTGCAGCTTTAGGTGCTTGCGGTGCAAATCGATCAAGACTTGGCCAGTCAGTGATCGCATCCAAACGTAGAACGGCACCGCGGGATTGTTGATGTAGTCTTCGTGACGCCTAACCACAACCATTTGCGCTTCTTGCATCACATCCTCCAGGTCAAGGCGACCTTGCAGGCGAACATCCATGCGATGCATGACGAACCTTTGCAAGCGTTCGCGTTGTTCCTCGAAGATATGAGCAGCCGCCTCTGCGCCGCCGGACTGCAACCTATTCAGCTCCTCGCTGTCATCACTCTGGTTGTTGATTTCGTTTATTGGGGCAGAACCCATCGCTGTCTCCAATCGCTTGCCGAAATATCCAGTTTATCTTGCCGTTGGACGTGACAAATAGCGACGAAGCGCGTTTCGTGGGAACGGACTGAAGAAATTGTTGCGGACAGAAAGTTTTCTGGAAAAGCCCGAAACGGCCCTCCCCCGGGTGGTGGCGAGTCAGGCGGGGGAAAGCCGAGCGGATCGATGCGTATTTCCTGAAGACTTGAGAGGCTAGATCTGGATGGATATTGATCTTGTCAGCTTGCTAGAAGCTCATTCCGAATATCGGCAGCATTGGGGACTGGGTGAGCGAAGAATGCAGTGAGGCAAGAGGGACCAGGGCAAGATAACGCCTGCAGTCGTTAAACAATGAAGTCGAAAGACGCCCGGAGATGCCAAAAGGCTTGACGACTTCCACCGCGAAATCGCTAGGTCTTCAACATGAATTGCTAGCAAAGCGGGCTGTGAGCTAGCTCACTCTCCCACTACGACGGTAGCGAGCTTGCGGCGAAACTTCGAAATCAGTAAATGCGATGACGGGGAGTCGTGCGCTCCAAGGCGATTAGCAACCTAGCGTCAAGGCAATACCCCCAAGCAATCCACTCGGGCCACCTGAGAAGCCAACACCCAGACCCACTTTATCAGGCCCCGATATTTCGATGGAAACGATCAACCTGCGCGATCACTGTGAACACTGCAACGCTTCAGTACGAAGATATCATCTTGAAGGTGAGCGATGCTCGACTCGCTTATGGGCGGACGCGTGCGCTCAACGGCATCAATCTAGAGATGTTCGCTGGCGAGATCCTTGGTCTCCTAGGCCCCAACGGGGCGGGCAAAACCAGCCTTATTCGCTGCTTGTCTGGCCGTCAAAAATTTGAGTCCGGCACAACCCAGTGCTCAATTGCGGGCGACTACCACGAACACATCGGCATCGTACCGCAGGAAATCGCTCTTTACCAAGACCTAACAGTCAATCAAAACTTGGCTGTCTTCGGACGGCTGCACGACATCACTGGCAGGCAATTGCGCGAGCTTCGTAGGCAAACACTCCACTGGGCCGGACTAGAAGACAAAGCTCGAGTGCTTGTCCGCAAGCTTTCCGGCGGCATGCAGCGTCGCCTCAACATCGCCTGCAGTATTCTCCATGAACCACGCATCTTGTTCCTAGACGAACCAACGGTAGGTGTCGATCCGCAGAGTCGCGAACGCATCTACCACATGCTTGAGACCCTCCTGGATATCGGAACAGCAATTCTTCTGACGACCCACCATCTCGAAGAAGCTGAAGATCGTTGCGATCGGATTGCAATCATCGACCAGGGCAAGATCCTCGACACCGGAACACTTGAAGAATTGATGGAACGCTCCATCGGTACCGAGCAACAGTTGCGTATTCAATTCTCTCAGCCAGTTCGGAGTGTGCCTCGACCACTACTCCTGACAGAGGATCGGCATGAAGCCGTGTGCGGCATTGAGAATGCAAGCCGCGATCTTCCTGTTGTCTTACAAAAAGTCCAAGCGGCGCGACTTCCGATGGAAAATATGAGCCTCCACAGCCCAACGCTCCAGCACATGTTCCTACACCTAACGGGTAAGGAGCTGCGAGAATGATTGGAACGGTCGTCAAGATCTCATTGCTGAGACTGTGGAATACCAAGAGTGAGCTAGCGTTGATTTTCATCGTACCGGTCTTGTTCTTCAGTATCTTTGCTTTGATTTTTAGTCGAGGTGTAGGACGCAAACCAGGACAGATTCGCGTCTCGATCATTTGCGATGACATGAAACAACCTGGCAAACTGCTCGCTCAGTCCCTGTCGAAGCGTAAGGAGTTGCGAACGGTAACCGGTATCGGAAGCACAGACAAAGGCTGGCCCATTGGCAGACTTTCGAAAACAGTTATCAGCCAGCATGGGGCCGAAGTAGTCGTCTATATCCCACCGACTTTCACCGAACACACTCGCAATGGTGGCAAGCCTGAGGTGCAAATCCTGCACGAAGGCACCAACCCAATCAGCGCTCAGATCGTCGAAGCGGCCCTGGCCCAAACTATGATCACGCAACAAGTTGACCTTCTCGCCGCGATCACCAAGCCGCAACTCGATCAAACCGATAGCGGAAGTCGTCAAGACTTTCGTCAGCCATCGGTCCAGTTCGCTTCGGGAACCATTGCTTCAGCAGGCAGTGTCCAACCGGCAACTGCACCCAGTGGCGTACCGAACGGCCAGCCACTGCCGACTTTCCAGTTTGAAAAAGAAAACATCTTTGCCTCAAACAAACACAATCCCAAAATCGCAATGTACGCGGCTGGGATTGCAGTAATGTTCCTATTGTTCTCTGCGAGCGGCGCCGGAGCCAGTTTGCTGGAAGAAAAAGAAGCCGGGACTCTGGATCGACTCTTATCGAGCCATTTGACTCTAACGGATCTGCTCATCGGCAAATGGCTTTACGTGGCTGGCTTGGGTTTCGTGCAGATCACCACGATGTTCGTCTGGGGCCAACTCGTCTTTGACGTCGACCTCTGGGGCCACTTGCCGGGATATTTTGCGATGGCTGTTGCGACAACTTGCGCCAGCGCGAGCTTCGCTTTGCTACTTGCAACGCTTTGCCGGTCGCGACAACAGCTCAACGGAGTCGCACTGGTTCTGATTCTTGGCATGTCGGCGTTGGGTGGGAGTATGATCCCGCGCTATATCATGAGCGAGTCGATGCAGCAGATGGGACGCTTCACATTCAACGGCTGGGCGATAGACGGCTTTAAAAAAATCTTCTGGTACGACTTGCCGCTCTCTGCGATTCAGACGGAAATCTGCGTTCTCATATTCATCACCGTGTTGTTCGGTACTCTCGCCAACATGTTGATTCGACGCTGGAGCCTGAACTAATGACAAATCTGATAAGCCCAAGAATTGCTGCCTACAGTGCACTGACACTTTGTTTCATTCCTTTGTTAGGATGCCGGCTGCTTTACAAGAAGACTTACGATCCGCCAGTCCAGCCACTGACGAAGACAAACTCGAGTGATTTGTCCCGTGTCGAGAACGGATTCTTCGACAACGCACCCGAGGAGGGTCCGGTTATCATCGAAATGTCGGACTTGCCCGTCATTCCAGAAGAGTTCAGTGCCTACGCACCTCGTGCAGAGCCTGCCAAGGCTCATCCAGTTTTGGCGTCGGCTCAGACGCCAACCAGCTCTTGGAACGACAACGCAAGGCCCAGCCCCCAACCGCAGCAGAACTCGCAAGTGGTAACACCAGCACACCTGCTTGGTCAACCGGCGGCACAGACTGCTCAACCAAAAACAAGTACTCAAACCCGTGAACCCGTGGCAAGATTTCCAATTCCACCTGCCGCTGCAGCTCTCGAAGTCGCCGCACAGCCGCCGGCCAACGTGACACAATATCCGGCGACACCCGTGCCCGCGAGAACGAACCATCCGTTGGCCCAAAGTACTCCAGCGCTGAATGTGAGCGTCAGTGGCCTACAGCCTGGACGCGGCCCGGTGCGAATAGCCGTATTCTCAGGGCAAAAGTCCTTTCCGGATCACTCGGCCGCCGCGAAGACAGCAGTTGTGGCAGTAAACCGGAACAGCGCTCAACATGCACTGACGGATCTACCAGCTGGCGTGGTCGCCATCGCGGCCTATCAAGATCTAAATAGTAACGGAAAACTGGACCGAGGCACTTTTGGAATCCCGAAGGAACCTTACGGATTCTCGAACAATGCGAAAGGCTCAATGGGTCCACCCAGCTTCAATGCGGCTTCCGTGAATCCTGCTCGCTCTAATTCGGTCGACATCAAACTATCCCAGGTTCGATTTTAATATTGCGAAACCGAACCGACACCTGAAGCATTTAAGTCTTTCGCCACGATCACTTTCAAATCCAACTCCGCTCCGCACTCGAATGAACGCTGTCCTCTCCATTCAAGATTCACCGAAACGCTGGGACGCTGTTGTCTTGATTCACGGTCTATTCGCAACGAAGCGAAGCATGTCCAAGGCGCACTCCAAGCTAGAGTCGCATGGGTACCTGCCGATCAACTTCAGCTATTCGAGCTACTTTCGGAAGCTTGATTCGCATTTGATGCAACTCCTACCATTGCTTCGGCGTCTCGATACTGATGCAAACATTCGTTCTATTAACTTTCTGGCGCATAGCTGCGGTGGAATTTTGATGCGCTATGCCTTGCAGAGTGAGATTTTCTCCAAGCTTCAGCGGGCAGTGATGCTGGCACCGCCCAATGCTGGAACGCCACTGGCGAAATACTCCGTCGGTGTTTTTGACCGACTCTTCCCAGCAGTCCGACAGCTGGCCGACGCCCCCGAGGCCCTTCCAAAGCAACTTAGTACACCTGACAATATCGAAGTTGGAGTAATTGCTGCGGAAACCGATATGATTGTCGGAAGAGACAGTACGCACTTACCAAATCAGTCCGACCATTGCGTGATGCCTACTTCGCATTTTGAGCTTCCTAGGCACAAAGCCACGCTCGACCACTGCCTCAGCTTCTTGGCGGAAGGACGATTTCAACCCAATCCTGCAGTCGCTTGTAAGCCTACGAGCGTGAAGTGTGCAGCGTAGGCTGGGGGTCAACTGAGACAGTTGGCCTACTCTGAACTATGGATTTTCATCGTGTGACGATGATGTTCTTTGCCGGCAGTGTCGAGATGACGCAGGATCAATTGAGGTATTTCACCACCCACAAGCTCGATCTCTAAGTAGCCGCCAGCGACGCGTAAGTAGCGGTGAATCTCGGGGCGATAATCATCTTGCTTCCAACCTCCAGCATGTCGGTCGCTTGCCGGGCCCACAGAAAATTCATGCATCCCAGTTTCAGGATCGACACTGTGAAACTGCCAATGACGATCCCCACAGACAACCACAAGATTCTCGAAGCTTGATAACAACGTGCGAACTTCTTTGCCCTCCGTCTCAAACATCGTGTTTGCGTGATTGTCGCTCTTCTTAGCTCGATCCGGTCCGACAATGGGAGTCGGCGAAATAATGACCTTAAACCTCGCATCGGATTCCCTCAGAGTCTGCGCGAGCCAAGTTTTCTGCTGGGTTCCCCAAATCGTCTTTTTAGGGCCATCTTCTTGCGTATTGGGACTACGAAAATCCCTGCCCTCCATCATCCAGAGCTGGAGATCGCGACCAACTCGGATCGTTCGATACGCCGGAGAAGGCAGCCCCGTTTCCTGAATAAAGATCCGCTGTCCATCGCCGAATTCAAAGCCGTCAGTAAATTTGCGTTTCTCACCTGGCCAGCTGTCGTTCACGTAGGTGTCGTGATCGTCTTTCAGAAAGTAGCTTGGCATACGCCGGTGAAACTCGACCAAAGTTGGAAGTGAATAAGTGCGCTGCCAGTGGTAATAGGCAAGTTCATTTGATCGAGCCAGACGATCGTAGTAGACGACGTCGCCTGCCATCACAAACGCATCTGTTTCGCGACTCAGAATCGTCCGATACATGTCGAAACCGTGCGGTCCATCGCGATCAGGAAACCCCTGACAAGTACTCACCGCTAACCTGAATGAGCTGGCAGAATCTGGTGCCGGTAGTGTTTTAAAACTGCCGGACAGAGTGTGAACTGTACCGATTCCTGGAGCCTGCACCTGAGATCGAACGAAATAACGCGTCGCGGGTCGGAGATCATCGAACTCGGCGATTGAAGAAAAGTCGCTCGAAGCATCGACTTCGGTCCAGGAAGAATAAGTGAATTCCTTCTCGCCAACCGCTCGCAGCCCTGCTCGCACACGGGCTGGAACTCCTGGCACAGCGAAACGCAATCCATCCACACCCTGCTCTGGCAAGATAGCACCTGAACTCGTTCGACCACTCTTCCTTTCGAAACCGACTTCCGGCTGATCACCCAAATTCGGTAAATCATATCGCGTCGCTCGAACCCAGATCTTCGCCGCTTGGTCCGACACCTCAACGATCCGCATCCCGTTAGCCTGCTTCGGCTCGCTGCTGCTGTCGACTAAGAGTTGTGGCGAAGTAGCTGGGATTGAAGCGGAGAGCACCGAAGTTGCTTGCTCCAAAGCTAACTGGAGGGAACCAAGCGAACAGATCTGAGAGATCCCCAATAGATTGCCCGCCAGCTGCTCATCCTGTGGATTCCGATTGAGATACACCGTCTTGATCTCGCGAATTCGCTCGTCCTCTTTCGCATACAATGCGGCAAGCGTTATGATTGCGGACTCGCGATCCGTCGCAGCCAGACTCAGTTCAGATGCCATTTCCTGCGAGACCCGAAGCATCACTGACAAAAGCTCATGAAGCGCCTTCTGTTCGATCGTTTCACCCAACAGGTAAAAGCGCCGCGCGAGGTGGTTCTGTTTTTTGATATTCAGATTCTTACCCTGCCGCCAAGCCGACAGGCTGCATCGATAGAAGGCGTGCGTTTGGTTTGGCATCGCTGCGATACGTTGCTGAAGAACGTGAGACGCAAAAGCCTGCTCTGGACTCTCCCACGCCTGAGCCTCCAGAACTAAATGGATTACCGTTTCGCCCTGATCGGCTGGTTGCAAGGGGCGGTACTGAAGGAGTTGCCCACTGGACACAAATTCTTCCAGCTTAAGTGAGCCGCCTGTCAAATTGGCTACTTGTGTTTTCTTCGTTTTGAGTTCCGGAACGGAAACTTGAGCAGGCAGAACACCGCGACGAATCAGCTGTGGCAACCAGCTACTTCGCCAAGTAGCCAAAGCTTCATCCTGCTCTGAGTGTGCAAGACTTTTTGCATTTGACGCAAACCAACTAGATACGGAGGTCACTTGCTCGTTCTGTGGTGACTCTCGATGAAACACCGCAAGCCGGGCCGCATCCACCTCTTTCAGCGCAGGGGATAGAATCACGGGATCAGAAACGCCTTTTAGGTGCTTCATCAAGAAGCGGAACGCGGGGACTCGCAAGTCCTGAGTGTCTTTGTGTGGGCCAGGTGTAATGACGAGACCATAGTTCTCTGATTTCTCCAGCGTGCGGTACAAGCTGCGAAGTTGGCCATCGATTCGCACAACGCCGTCGAGCGGAAAGATGGTGTCCGAGTCGGAATTCTCCAGCAAAAGTGGCCGTGGAGCAATGAGCGCGGCTAACTTGCCGTAGTCCCAACCAAAGTAGTTGACGAAGTACATGCAGTCGCAATGCCCTTCCACGCAGCCATCGAGAACATGATTGCGCAGGTCGGTAATACCAGCGACAGGAATGGCGACTCGAATGCGCTCATCCAGTGCGGCGGCAAACCAGCTATAGGCACCTCCACCGCTGCGTCCCGTCACGCCGATTTTCGATGAATCCACTTGCTTCATTCCGACCAGAAGATCCACCGCTCGAATCGCACTCCATGCCTCGACGCCTGCCGGTGTGTAACCACGACTCATCCAGTCCCAGCGTCCAAGTTTGTAAGTCCCATGGTGCTCCCCGTGCAGCTCGCCCAGCTGAACAGTATCGATCATCAGGCATACCAAGCCATGCCGCGCCAACCACAAGCCGTGATGCTGATAGCCAGTCTTGTTTCCCAACAGCCGACCGTTATCCGCTGCTCGAGCGTGCCCACAAACATACAGAACAGCAGGCCAGCCTTTCTCAGGCGGCGGTTCCGTGGGCAGATAGAGATTGGCTGTCACATACAACCCAGGACGTGACTGATAGTGGAGCTTCTCTATTCGAACGCCTTCAAGCTCGATCGCTCCCGTTTTCGTGACAGCCAGATCGGTTCGCTGCAGATCCTGTGGAATTCCAAGCATCTCGCAGAGCTGGGCTCGCCACAGCTCCTTCGTCTCCGGCCAGTTCTGTTTGGTGACCGCAACAAAGTCCTGCTTGGTGGCGGCTTCAATCTCTGCCACTCGCGACGCAAAGTATCGATCTAAAGTTTGCGCCGGCGCGCGGACTCCTAGCAGTGCAACAAAAGTGAGCACGAGGGTAAACAGAACTTCCGGCGCAGACCGGCGCGGCAAAATAAGAGGATGCATTGCAGACTCGCGAGCAGTTGGGGTAGCTGGAGTCCATTATTCTAGCCGGAGATTCATAGCTCGCAGGTCGCTTAGCGAGCAACCTGCGAATTCGTGGCTTGGGCGTTAGTTCGGCTCTTCGAAGTCCTTCAAGAACTTGAAGATCTCACTATCGGTCGTCAGGATCATCGTGCTGTCCTGGTCCAACATCTCGCGATAGGTTTCCATCGTCTTGATGAACTCGTAAAACGAGACGGCTTCAGGACTCTGGTTGTAGGCATCCGCGTAGACTTGAGTCGCTTTCGCGTCTGCGACTCCACGTACTTCCTGGACCTCCTTGTAAGCCTCAGATTCAATCTTGAGCAGATCTTTTTCCTTCTTGCCGAGAATCTTCGCAGCTTCACCTCCGCCTTCACTTCGGAAACGCTCTGCGATCTGCTGTCGCTCACTAATCATCCGAGTGTAAATTCGTTGGCGTACGCTTTCGTTGTAGTTGATTCTCTTGAAGCGAATATCCAACAGCTCTATGCCGAAGTCCTTCAGCTTTCTCGCTGCCGCCTCGAAAATCTCTTGCTCGATCTTCGCCCGTCCCATACGTATCGGGTAGAGCACACCGATGGAGCCCGGCGCGTCACCAAGAGTCGCATCACGTGCTGGTTCACGATCTTTGGTG
>PKCQ01000646.1 GCA_002862265.1 Planctomycetaceae bacterium
CATCAAGCAGCTCATCAACAAGAGCTGCATGGGATATCTTCAGTCCATGTTGCATCTGTTCTGGTGTTGGCGGTAGCCCAATCACATCCAAGTAAAGCCGCCGAATACGTGTGCGATCATCGATTTGCGGATTTGGACTCAAGCCCTTGTCTTGCAGTTTCGCAAGGATGAATGAGTCGATCTCATTCTCCGGCCAGTTTGATTCGACAATCGGTGGAGCCACCTCCGTCAGCGGCCGAAAAGCCCAGAAGTCACGATCGCTCTCTGTGACTCGCATGGATTTGGGGCCATTTCCCTTCTTCTCCAGAAGCGGCTTGTCATAGGGAGCCCCTAGCTCAATCCACTTTGCAAAATCGGCCAGCAATTTGTCTGGTAATTTGTCCTGAGCTGGCGGCATCACAGGTTCGTCATCATGACGAATCAGACTCAATAGGTAGCTATCTTCGGGCACTTTCAAGTCAACGACTTCGCCCGAGTCGCCGCCTCTAAGCAGCAACTCGCGCGTGGACAGATCAAAGCCTGATCTCACTTTATCGCCACCATGGCATTTCAAGCAGTTTTCGACTAAAGCCGGGCGAATCACATCTCGAAAGAGCTCGGTGCCGGCCTTCATCTTTACGATATGGTCGGGTGCAATGGGTTTTGATTCTGAAGCTTGCTGAGCAGCTGCAATGAGACTGATAGGACTGCATGCCAACAGGACAAGCAGCAGAGTGCGTCGATTCATAGGTGGAGCACGCGGTGGGACGAAGGCCTTAGGAGCCTCTAGTATAGACGCAGTCGCAGACACCCGCGCAGCTGCGGCTAGGCTTACCGAGTAAATCAGATCCTCAATCTGTGAGCTGTCGACGCTAGCCGCGGGCTGGCAATTCCAATTCAGCCCGTCGCTAGCGCGTTCGGCTTACTTTGACAGGGGTTACGAAATCTCTGGAACCACGTAAGGAGCACGATATTTTCGCTTGAGGAACGAATTCGCCTTGTCGCTCCCTGCACCAGTAAACTGACTCTTCTCCACGTCGAACTCGAGCATTTCGCTCAGCTGCACTTGGCCGCCCTTGGGATCAACCCCGTGTGCAGCCATATGTGCCAACATTTCATCATGAAGCGTGCCCCAAACCGGCACTTCGCCAGCAAGTTCTTTCGCAACCTCAGGGGAATACTTCTCACCAGCTTGGAAAGCGATATTTGCAAGGTTACACCAACCGGTCGATAAGTTGCCCATTTCAACTGGTGTATTCAGCTTGCTCGCATCACGACTTCGACAGCAATCAATGAAGTTTTGCTGATGCGTACGGCCGCCGCTGTTGCCCTTGAAAGCCTTGATGACTTTGCCATCTTTGTCGTAAGCCGTTGCTCTCCCTCGTTGACCCTCGAACCGACCACCCTCACAGTGAGCGATATAGCCACTGCCTGGACCAGGATGCTTAGGCGACTTTTTCTCACCCGGCGCTGCAGTCATGTTGGTCAGACCTATGATGGTCGGAATCTTGCCGGTGTCGAAGTAGACAAAGTGAACGTTTGGCGTGTCACCGGCATCGTTCCAAGCAACGCGTCCTCCTCCGCCCATGATTCGCTTCGGCAGAGCTACTTTATCGAGGAAGATATTGTTTCGAGCATCGTCCAACACGTGAACACCCCAGTTGCCCATCTCTCCGGAACCGGTGTTGAAGTCCCAGTGCCAGTCGTATTGAAGTTTGTCGCGGAAGATCGCTTTGTCTTGTGCAGGCCCGAGCCAGATATCGTAGGCGACGGAGTCTTCGACTACCAAAGGAGATGAACGCTTGCCGATCGGCTTGCGAACCCCAAAGCGATTGACGCGACACTCCAAAATCTCGCCAAGACCTTGTTCCTCGTGCAAGAACGCCTTGATCTCGGCCTGCATCGGATCAGAACGTTGCTGAGTCCCTACTTGGCAAATGCGTTTGTATTTTTTTGAAGCTGCAACCGTTTGATCACCTTCCCACTGGCTATGCGACAGTGGTTTCTCGACATAGACGTCCTTGCCTGCTTCCATGGCCCAGATCGACGCCAAGCAGTGCCAATGATTTGTGGTAGCTACAACGACTGCATCGATGTTTTGATCGTCAAGCAACTCTCGGCAGTCGGCGAATTGCTTTGCATCGGGAAAAATCTTTCCTTTTTCAGCGACGCGTTTTCCATCTGGATCACAAAGCGCCGCTACTTGGACGCCGTTCATACTTCGAAAGACGCCCATGTGCCCGCCAGCTCGACCGCCGCAAGAAATAAAGCCCACACGCACTTCATCATTCGCCATGGCGCGAGCAGGAGTACTCGGGAATGTCCAAACAGCACCTGCTGCAACGGCGGCACCTAGGACACTACGTCGATTCAGTTTTTGAGTCATGGCAAACGCTCCTTGAGAATGACTGGTAGAATTTGGTTCGGATAATCTTCCTCTGGGACCAGCCATCATAAGTAGAGCATGTGTCGGGTGCAAAGCGTTCCTTTGTCGACAGAACAAAAAGGTCGCAGTGCGCTCAATATCCCGATCAGCATCATACGCTGAGGTTAGCTTTACCTACTTTTGAAGAGCCCCACCAGAAAAGGCACCTAATAGAAAGAACCACGATCGCTGCAATGCTGCAGCGCAACCTCCCGGGTGATTCGCCCCTCAGAAAGCATTCGGCGAATAGACTCATCCAAGGAAATCATGCCTTCGTTTCGCCCAGTCGTGATCGCAGTGTCAATCGTTTCGAGTTTCCCCGTTCGGATAGCGCTGGCGATGGGGTTGTTGTTGAAGAGAACCTCCAGAGCCAGCTCACGCTTCTCCTCGAAAGCCGAGGGTAGCAAGTGCTGACTCACCACGGCACGCAGACTCATCGCCAACTGGGCACGCACTTCTGGCTGAGATGACTGAGGGAACAAATCGGCGAAGCGCGAAATCGCGCCTTTGGCGTCGCGTGTGTGGAGCGTAGAGAACACCAAGTGCCCAGTCTCGGCCGCGCTGAGCGCCATCTGCGCTGTCTCACGATCGCGAATTTCCCCCACCAAAACAACATCGGGATCTTGTCGAAGTCCGTATCGCAGACCATCCGCGAAGGAGCTCACATCATTGCCCACCTCGCGTTGTGAAACGATCGTATTTTTGCGTCGCGGATAAACGTATTCAATCGGATCTTCGACCGTAATGACGCGACAATTGCCCTGTTCATTTCGCAAGTTCACGATCATCGCAAGCGATGTTGTCTTGCCTGCTCCAGTCATCCCGGTCAGCAGCACCAATCCGTTCTGCTGGTTTGCCAAATTCTCGGCAAGGTCACGCGGAAAACCAGTCCATCCGAAAGTGGGAATCGAATCCGGAATCAACCGAAAGCAGGCACCGTAGTTATTCTGATTCACAAAGAAATTGACGCGGCAACGACGGCACCTGCCGTCCGTCTCGTGCGACATCGCAAAGTCGAGATTTTTCTCGAGCGAGAACTGATTCCACTGCGGCGGCCCACACAATTCCCGCATCAGTTCGCGAAGGTACTCTAGCTCTAAGTTCGCACCATCCAGCACCGACAACTTACCATGTAGTCGGACATACGGTGCGTAACCGGTGACGAGATGTAAATCAGAAGCGCCGAGTCGCGAAGCCTGCTCGAGCCAAGAATGAATTGCGTTTTCCACCACAGGTTCCTACACAACGTTTGCTATTGGCCTTCGAGAGGTAAGACCAAACCCTGCGCGTCGTCAGAGGTTTCGCTGGACCTACTGGAAATCTGGGAGGAAAACTCCTTCACCTTATTCTTAAGCTTTTTCGCGTCTTCTTTCAGGTTCTCCTTGTCGATCGTGACCTCAAGACTCGTCTTCTGATCCTCTGCCCCAGTAGAAAAGCTGATCCAACCGCGAGCGAGCCCGATCATGACAAATAGAAGCATCAGCAGGGTGATGGTACCGAGAAATTTCCGCATCTAGCAGGGGTCCTTACTTCTTGTGAGCCATGCTACGTAACCTGGAGTTCGAACCGGAGTACTCCATAGCTTGTTGCCAGCAGTTAAATATGAAGTCTGTAAATCTTCTCCCCCGAAGGCACAATTCGTAATCATATCCATGGGGACAGGAATTGTTTCCAGGAGTTCGCCGCCGTCCGGAGTAATCACATAGAAGGCTGCTTTGAACTTGGTTGCGACTTGCTTAGGTTCAACTACGTAAGTCAGACCAGCTGTCACGTAGAGCCTGACCGCTTGATCGACTGCCATTCCATCTGGGCCTCGGGAGTCCCCCCAGTCAAAAAGCAACTTCTGAGTGTTCGCAACTACTTTTCTATTCTTGTCTAGCTGGAAGCGCCAAAACTTGCGAGCAGCCGCATAGTTCGCATTGTTAGCGATGAAAAGGAATTTGTCGTCCGGAGAAATCGCCAAGCCGTTCGGGCGCTCAACCTCATGGATCAAAATTCGAGTCACTTCTCCGTCTGGCGCGATGCAGTAGGCGCCTTCGATCGCATTTCCGTTCTCGTCAAACAGCTCCATGTCAATGCGATCGCCGTGCCGAGGGTCGGTGAAGAAGACAAAACCCTGGGGATCCACGGTAACATCGTTCGGCGAGTTGAATCGCTTACCTTCGAAGCGATCAACCAGAACGCTAATGGAGCCGTCGACTTCCGTTCGTGTCACTGGGCGATTGCCGCCCTCTTTAGCTTCTTCACAAGAGAGGAGACTTCCCTCCAAATCAAAAACCAACCCATTGGCACGCCCTGTCGGAATTCTATCAATCCGCGTTTTGCTGGCGTGATCGCGCCGAATAAAGGGATTGCTCGCTACATCCGTGAAGAAGACGTTACCGTAAGGACTCCAACCTTGCCCCCCGTGAACGCTACTTGGCAGACACTCTCGACTCGACTTCCTTTCGGATAATTCCGTGTGCTCTGCCCTTTTTGGGCAAAAACCAGTAAGTACAAAAGGACAATCGACAGATAAAGACGCTTTCCTACAGAGTGCGAGTTATGTCGATTCTGCACGTTGGAGGTCCTTTCACTACATTTCAGAACAAACTTGAGCAACGAATCGAATGCTCTCCCACATGGGTTAAATACTATGTTGCTTAGACCCGCCTTCTGGAGGTGTGCAGTTGCTCGCTATAACCACGACCAAGTCGGGAATGAAAACCGCCGAAGCGGATATAAAATCTCGCCCAGATTAAAGGGAGCGAGAAAAATTTCTAATTCCCGGGATTTTCTTCGGTCAACACGCTGCCCAAAAGCGCCTTTACTCATGAGGTTTGGCATGTGTTAACCCGAGAATATTGATCCTCTATGGCTTCGAAATAGAATCGATCTCAAACATTTGAACCACGGGGTGCCCACCCACAAGAACGGAGTGCACCCGCAAGACCCCTCCCAACGGGCTACACAGCAGTAGGTATTCGTGAGTAAGAAGAAGAAAAAGAAGCTAGCTCGCCTGATCAAGGCCGCGACTCGCAGCGACGAAATTGTAGCTACTACTCCGACTGGCGCTGCCGAGCCAATTGCCTCACCGCGACAGTTAGCGACCCTCGCTGGTGTTCTGTTTGTAACGACTATCTGGGCATATTGGCCGACATTCGTTTGGATGGAGGAGCAGTGGCGAACAGAACCTGATTACTCACACGGTTATCTTGTTTTCCCACTTGCTCTGGTTCTACTTTATTTCCGCTCAGACAAACTGCCCCAGATCGGGAGCAAGATCCACTACGCAGGCTTCGGGCTGATGGCTGCAGCTCTTGCCATGCGGATTGTGGGGCGATTCGCCTACATGGATTTCTTGGATGGCTGGAGTCTCATGCCTTGGGTCGCTGGCCTCGTTTGGATCTTCACCGGTACTAGAGCGTTCATATGGGCCTCCCCAGCGATTCTGTTTCTGCTTCTTTTAGTTCCAATGCCCTACCGCTTTGAGTCTCTTTTGAGCTTCAAGCTTCAAGGTGTTGCGACAGCGGTCAGTTCAGGTCTTTTGAGGATTTTTGGCATTGCCGCGATCCCAGAAGGTAACACGATCTGGCTCAACGATCGCCGGCTGATGGTAGAAGAAGCATGCTCTGGCCTTCGCATCTTCATGGGGATGGGGGCTTTGGGCTTCTTTTTCGCTGCTCTGAGCGACCGTTTGTGGATTGATCGTGTCGTTGTCATGCTGGCCGCATTCCCGTTGGCAATTGTTGTTAACATTTTCCGCGTCGCTGGCACGGGACTCGCCTATTATTGGTTTTCAGATGCGATCGCGCACACGATCCACGACTTTCTAGGACTCATGATGATTGTTCTAGGCGCCTCGTTGCTGTTCGCAACGAAAAGCTTCTGGGAGCACCTTTATCGGCCGCTGCCGATCGCAATTAACAAACTGAGTAAACCATCTTTATCAGCGAGTCACCAAAAACGCAAACCCTCCCCTGAGGGGGGTGCCGCAAATACCTCTGCAAGCGGCTAGCGAAGTCAAGTTGTTGTTTTTTTTCAGTCAGTGGCTACTGTGAAACGGTAATCATCGAGTCTGAACGCCGAAAAAACTGCCCTCAAGTAATGAATCAACAAGCGAAAACAAAACCAGATAACTTTGCCTTTGATCCCTGGATTCTGTGGATCGCATTCCGCCGACACTGGGGCTGGGTACTTCCGGTTGGGCTAGTCCTCGCAGCACTCGGTGCGTTGGGCGTGCAAGCCACATTTGAACCAACCTATGTCGCAACTCATTTTCTGAGAGCCAACCGTGACTTTGTGTTGGATTCAAGGTTTCATCAGCTATCTCGCGATCTAGCCAAGTCAGAAAAGAACCTGATCACCCACGCTTCAGTTCTAAACCCTGTCTTGGAGCTTGGCGAACTGCGAGGAGCCCCAAGCCTTTTGAATCCCCTCACCCTAGAACGCGAACTCCGCAACCGTATCAAGATCGGTAACGGCGGCTCCACCGATTTGCTGACCGTTTCATATGAAGATTCAGACGCCGGGTATGCTGCTAGGATTTGTAATGCGATCGTGGAGCAATACCTTCGCATCCGCTCGGAAAGAGATGACCAGCGGATGAATGAAATCAAGGAATGGCTCAACGAGCCAATACGTATCTGGAAGCTGAATGTAGAAAATAAGCGGCAAGAACTTAGTGAACTAACGAAGGAGGCTCAGGGTTATGACCCCTTCAAACCTAACAGTACGGTGGAGTCGGACTCTTCAAGGCTTGCTGTACTGCGAGCGCAGCTAGCGGAACTTGGCGCAGAGGAAATTGTTGCTCAATCGAGACTAAAGGCATTAAATGAAAGTCAGCCTAGCGAGCAGGAGGAAGAGATCGAGATTGATCCCCTTCTCATTCGCCCCTACGTCGACTCCGATCCAGCCGTGAGAGAGGCTCGTACCGAGGTAACTCAGATTCAAGCAAAGATTCGGCAGTATGAACTGAGCAATACCAACCTCAACCTAGATAACCTGGTCGAAAAACTCCAAATCAAACTGCAAGACGCGAAAGGAAAAGAATCTCGAGCTAAAGCTGTGGCGGAAAAGGCTGGACGAGAAAGCTATTTGAACTCGATGGCAAAAAGGGCAGAAGCCTCGTCCAAATCAGAGCGTCAACGGATCGAGGCGGAGCTGTTTAGTATCCAGTCTCGAAAAGCTACCTACAAAAAGGATTACGACGAAGAGAAGGGACGAATTGAAAGTCTATCCGGCGAAACAGCCAACATCTTCTTTGCGAAAGAGGAGTATGCACAGTCGTCGGAAATTCTTAGCCGGTTACAGAATAGAAGCAATATGATCGATGCGGAGCAAGGCCGTGGCTCGAGTATCCGAACACTCGCCGAAGCAACCCCTCCATCCTTCCCTAAAGAGGAGATCCCCCTCAAGAATATCTTGCTTGCATCTGGAGCCTTGTTCATGCTTCCATTTGCTTTCGCGATATTACTCGAGTTTCGCTACAAGCGACTGACGACTGCGGAAGCCGTGGAAGCGACGAGCCTCGCCCCGATCATGGGTGAAATCGCCAAAATCCCAGGGGGTGCGGAAGTAGGCAGACGCCACCAGCTCTTTGAAGAAAGCATCGACGCACTCCGAGCCAACTTACTGTTCCAGATCGAGCAAGTCCGGACTATTGTAGTCACTAGCGCGATGCCTTCAGAGGGAAAGAGTAGTGTTGCGTCACAACTCGCCATCTCGCTGGCCAAATCAACGGGTGAAACGGTTCTCCTAGTCGATGCAGACCTGCGAAGTCCCGACCAACACGAACTTCTTGGACTGGATTACGAACCAGGCTTGGTCAAACTGCTCAGTGACCGCAGCTCGCTCGACCAATCAATCGACAAGAGCCTCGGTGATTTGGTGCATGTTATTCCCGCTGGTCGCCTTGATCTCAACCCACACCATATTCTGACTAAGAACACGATGCGCGATCTGTTCGAGGAACTAAAGGAACGATACCAATACATCATGGTTGACACGGCTCCAATTTTGCCAGCTGCAGAATCTCTGGCGGTCACTGCAGCTGCCGATGCCACGCTCCTTTGTGCGATGCGAGATGTCAGCCGCGCAGAACACGTTGTAAGAACTCACCGTCGACTAGAAGCATCCGGTTCGAATGTCATTGGCACTGTATTCAGCGGAGTCCCCTTCCGCGAATACGCTTATCGCTATGGCCACTATCGTTATCAAGTCGACGCTCAGTCCGCCTAGCCCACGTACTCTCCGGCCCTATTTTCTGAACGACTCTTGATAGAGTCTGCCCGGCTCTCTTCACACCAAAGAACACCAGCGGAAGTACCGTACTAGCTATGGCTCCCACTATTAGCCCCAGCTCTCAGGCTGTAAGTCCACGCCCCGACCGTCGTGTCACATGGGAGTGGAATATAAAGCTGCTGACTATCGCCGTTGTCTCCACCGTCGTCATTTCCTTGATCGGTGGCCTGAGCTATTGGCTACAGTCTGAACGCATCGCTGCCAACATGCTCACCAAAGCGAAAGAGGCCAAAGAGACGGGCGATTACAAGGAGCACGCCAAATGGCTAAAACGCTATGTTGCCCTTGTACCCAGCAATACCGAAGCCTTGTACGACTTCGCTATTTCGCTAGATGACCAAGTCAACGACGGGCCAAGTCTTCTCAGAGCTCGACAGTATCTGTCATCTGCCATTGGAACTCTTGGCAATTCGGTTGAAGATAACAAAAAACGTGACGAACTCCGTCGTCGGCTGATTCAACGCCTCGTTATCCTCGGGGGCACTTGGGCAAGTGAGGCCGAACGGCAAATAATCCTTCTAGACCCAGAACCCAATGATCCAGAAGCGATGCTCTGGCTAGCCAAGAGCCTTGCAGCACAAAGACGTGCATCCGCATTCCAAATTCGAAACCCTGGGAAATTTGACAAACGAGAGGACTTCTGGAACTGGCAGGCCAACCAAACAACGGGTGATGTCCTGCTCGCAGCTTACGAGGCCAATCGTGACGATGCGATGGTAGGTCGATCCCTAACAAGCATTTGCCTGGACAATCCAGAATGGTTCGATTCACCAGAAGGTCAAGCGGACAGGAATCGACTCGAAAAAATCGCCGGTCAGACGGCAAAAACGCTTGCGGGATACATTGAGAATGCTGAAGCTCAGTACGCGGCAATCGAATACTATTTGAATCGTGACAAAGCCCGAGCTGAGGCTTTACTCAAGGAAGCCACCCCTCGGGCGCTCGCTCGTATCGAAGCAATAACAAAAGAACTCGGAGGACAGCAGGAAGACGAGGAAGATAATGTCCTTCTGCCGACCAACGGTCCGATAACTCAGTTCGAACTCTACTGGAGCTGGCAGGTAGTACTAACAGACGGCTACCAAAAGATTCAGAACAAAGACTACACGGCTGCCAGAGACATCCTTGCCCAACTGGTAGATCTCGATAGTAGCCAAGTCCCAAGGCAGCTACGAGAAAGCGCCTACGCGCTTCTAACGGAAACTCAGCTGCAACAAGAAGAGACTAAACCCGCAATCGAGACACTCAAAAAGGGCTTGGCAGCCGTCGGTGAAAGCAGGACGCTCCTACGAGTTTTGGCTGAAGCCTATATCGGCTCGCAGGACACCCTGGCCGACGCTCGCGAGACCATCGAGCTCTACAGCACTAGAATCAACAAGCAGATGAACCGCCTTAATGGCGTAGAAGGTGCAAGCTCTACGACCAGTCAACGAGAGACTCTGCGGAACGAACTGAAATTTGCCGATTGGCAGAGCCGAGTACTTCGGGGCAGACTGCTGACTCTTGAGAAACGCCTCCCGGAGGCCACGAGCGTCCTGAGGAGGTGCTTCGAAAGCAAGCTTCCCCTATCGAATCCCCAGCGTGTTAGCGTTGGAAGCTTTCTTGCGAGTGTCTATTCACTCCAGCAGCTTTTTGATTTGGCTGGTGAAACCTTAGACACCTGCATCAGCATGGCTCCGGACAACAGGGAATTGCGAGAGGCAAGCACAGACTGCTGGATGCGTGCAGGCTTTATGACTCGAGCCGCCCAAGTCGGCGACGCACTTGACGATGGTTCTTTCGCATCCGCTATGCAATCAGCCCGGCTTGCAGCAACGCTGGAAGCGAGCAAGCCTATTGGCGAATCGAACACCTACGTTGTCAAGCAAAAACTTGCTGAGGCAAGAAAACGCTTAGAAGCATCCGACGACCCCGAAGTCAAGAAACAGGCTTGGCAAGTTGCCATGTTCGAAGCTCTGATGCCGACCTATGAACGGCAAGTTCGAAGTCGGCAAAAAGACCAGCGTGCATCCAGTGAAGAAGAAACGACGCAGGCAACCAGCGAAAAAGCCAAAATGTTGGCGACGCTAAAAGATCTCGGTGAACAGTATCCAGACTCTGTCGATTTACAGTCGCGACTAGTCACCATTTTCTCGCAGGAACGCGATTTTGAGACGGCCAAAGTGGCTTTGGATCGGCTCGAAAAACTTCCCGAAGACGCTGCCCCCAACCGAGCGCTAATGAAGGTTCTATCCAACGCCCGATACCAAGCAGCACAGCAGAATATTGATGCAGCCATCAATTTCATCCGCGACGGGATGGAGTCTGCCGATCGCGACGAGGCACTCATCCTTGCCCGATCTGGGGCAAATTTGGCAATTCAATCGAAGCGCGGGCTCGATGCATTCGAGCTTCTCAATGCAGTACCCGAGGCTGAAGACGGTCGCCCCTCGGTTAAACTCCTTGTTCAAATCGCTACTCTAGCCACTGCCTTACAGGCCGATTCGAACTACCCTGATTTCGAGTTTGATTTCGAAGGCTGTATTGAGGAACTTAAGGAGACAGAGGGCAAGGAAGGTTCCCATTGGAGGTTTGTTGAAATCCAACAACTCCTCGCCAAAGCAGACCAAGCCGCCACTGAAAACAAAAATCCTGGAATGCTGCTGCAACAAGCAGCCGACTCCCTCCGCACCGTTTTGATTAACCGACCTCGCTGGGGTCTGGCCGCCGCGCTCGGTGGCGATATCTCACGTCGACAAGGATTCTCGAGCGAAGCGATTCGATATTACAATCGCGCGATTCGAAACGGCGACCAATCGATCCGTACACGCCTGATGCTGGCAGAAGTATTTATCAGTACAGGAAAAACCAAAGAGGCTGAACAGCTCATTCAACAGATGGCTGGAGTCTCGGAAGACGTAATTGCCCTGGACTCGTTGACCGCCAGCCTAGCTGAACGTCAAGGAAACTACCTCAAGGCTTTGCGATACGCAGAACAATCTGCTGCCAAGCGAAAAGGGGATACGGGTCCATTACTACTGATCTCCCGGCTCAACAGCATCATGGCCGCACAGACGCCCGACAAAAAGCTGGAGTCGGAGTATCGCGCTGCGGCGAAGAAAGCACTGGATGAAGCTGAAGAGATTGCCAATGCTTCGAATTCCAGCCGTCGATGGCTACAAGTCAAATCTCGGAGGCTTGCTAGCCACTTTGCCAACAACAATCGCGCCGCTATCGAAGCTGAGATCGACCAAATCAAAAGCAGTGACAAAGCTCCAATCAAAGAGCGGCTGCTGATCGCAGGAAAGACCTACTTCAGGCTCGGTGAGTTTGCGGAGACCCAACAGTGCGTGGATCAGATCCTGCAACTCGACCGCAAAAACTCGGAAGCCTATCTTCTGCTATATCAACTCCACATGAGACTTGGCGACAATGCAAAAGCAATCGATGCCTTGCGATCTGCCAATCGAGCCGCTCCTGATGATATGGTCATTGCAGAAAACCTTGCCTTGACGCTCGCGATCATTAGCGAAGATGAAGCTCCTTGGGAAGAAATAGACAGGCTGCTTACTCGAGACAAAGCGACAAGCACTACACAAACTAAGTTACTTCGCGCTCAGATTGCTTTGATTAAAGGCAATGCCGCACGTCAAAAGGAGGCTGCAACAGAACTCACCAAGTTGTCCGAACGCACCGATGCTGCTGGAGTCAATGCAAAAAGACTTCTTGCAAGACATTTTGCATCCCTGTGGCAAAGGGATGCACTTGATATCAGTTCTCCCAAGACCATTGAATATTTCGAGCGATCTTCCAACATCCAACAGGAGATCCTGCGTTCGCCAGAAGCAACACCTGATGACTACGCCAAGTACGCTCAGCTCCTAATCGCTGCCGGATTCGCGCAGTACGAGCAGGACAGAAAGCCAGAAGCCCAGAATATGGCCGACATGGCGGAGCGTGCCATTCGCAATCTAGAGGACCAATCGGGTTCATCCATTGCGTCATTGCGATTGGAAATCCGCCTCGACCAACTTCAAGCTGAACTAGCTGGCAACGCGATAAATGCCGCTGAGCTAGCGGAAAAAACGACCCAGCGATGGATTGACAATGTTGGAGAGCTGGAATCCTTTGGCGAACAAAAGGTATGGGCCATTGCGGGTAGAACTCTTGTGGATATGGGCTTTGCGTCTCAATCCTTGGTTTGGCTTGAGCGGATTTACAAAGCAGACCCGTCTCAATACAAGCTTCTAGTGATCGGGTTGACTCAAGCAAAGAAATACGATCGAGCCTTGGCACTCTGCGCAGACAACTATGCCCGTAAACGTGATGCCGGAGTGGCAGCATTGATCTGTGAGATTGCACTCTTGGATCACGAACGAGAACTGCCAGAGAGTGCACAGAACATCCTCGACAATGCCCTGAACGTCCACCCAAACAACCCGATGCTATACGAGTCACTGGGTACTCTTGAGCTAATGCGAAAGAATTACGACAAGGCCATTGAACTTTACGAAGCCGCAATCAGGATCCTAAACAACAAGAACAGCATTAGAGTCTTGAACAATCTGGCTATCGCTCTCTCAAGATCCAAAACACGGAAGCCGGAAGCCCTCACCAAGATCAATCACGCGATTAGCAATTTTGGTCGCAACCCAGACCTGATCGACACCAAGGGCAGTGTCCATCAAGCACTAGGTCAATTTGAAGAGGCGGAGCGGGCATTTGAGGAAGCAACTTTACTGAGTAACAATCCTACCTTCCGAATTCACCTTGTGAACGTGCAATTGGAATCGGACGATCTTGCGGGTGCTAGGAAGAATTGGAACAAAATCCCGCACGCGAGACTCGAGCGAATATCGATGACCGAAGATGATCTCGAACTCTATGAAACGTTGCAGAACAAGCTAGAAACTCGGGAGAGCGAGTAAAATATGTCCCAAATAAGACGAAATAAAGGATTCTTAGTCACCGCCGTCGGATGTGTACTCGCAACGCTATTGTCTGGCGTTGTCCATGGCCGCCTCGACGGTCGTTGGTCAGCAGCTCCTAAGCTGACGGAAATCGGTAGCAAACTCAACTCTTTACCGGATCGTGTTGGCCAATGGGAGTTGGTGGAAGAAACACCACTTCCGCAAAATGCTCAAGATATCCTGCGTTGCTTCGGCTCTATCAATCGAGTCTACCAAAACATTGACACGGCTGATCGAGTTACCGTTGCCGTCATGTTTGGCCGGCGTGGCCCGATCGCAGTGCACACCCCGGAGGTTTGCTATTCGGGCCGCGGCACAAAGCAGTCCGGGCCGACCAGAAGAGAGATCGTACCAATAGACGCGGTCAATCATTCCGTCTGGACCGTGTCTTTCGACGACAACCAAGACAAGCAGCCAAAACTAGAAGTTCTCTACGCTTGGAGTGTTGGCGAAGAATGGGTAGCTGCAGACAACCCTCGATTCTGGCTTACCGAAAATCTCTACAAGATCCAGCTAGCTGGCCCACCAACAGCCGAAGGACAAGAGTCAGTGACACTTGAATTTTTCCGTGAGCTGATCCCTCAACTACAAACCCGTATTGAACAGACAAACTGATTTGAGCCGACTCGGTGTCGCTCCCTCTCATTTGACGATTAGTCTTTGAGAATACAACTACGCTTGAATATCCCCGAACATGTCGACAGATCTGATAGAAGATATCTCCGACTCGAATCAAATGAATCAGCCCGAGCCTACCCCCGCTTTAGAGAACCGATACTGTCCGGTACCACATGAACGGGGTGAGCTCATGAAAACCCGCAATCCCTCGCGCGAAGAGGTACCTTCCGCGTTCTTCGGACGCAAGTATGTGGTCGATCGAGTATTAGGAACCGCAATGCTCGTGCCAGCCTCCCCGATCATTGCTATTGGATGGATCCTCGTCAAACTCACCTCACGCGGCCCTGGCTTCTACCGGCAAACCCGTATTGGGATTGGGGGAAAGACTTTTGAACTCGTCAAACTGCGAACAATGCGTGTCGATGCAGAGGCTGCCGGTATCGCGTGGAGTAGTGGCAAGGATGATCCTCGCAAAACCAAGATTGGCAATTTTCTTCGCAAGCTACACCTCGATGAGCTTCCCCAGCTGTGGAATGTAGTCTGTGGACACATGACGCTTGTTGGA
The DNA here is from genome assembly GCA_002862265.1 of Planctomycetaceae bacterium. Taxonomy (GTDB): domain Bacteria; phylum Planctomycetota; class Planctomycetia; order Pirellulales; family Pirellulaceae; genus Aureliella. Next base: position 14,819 of record PKCQ01000646.1, read on the forward strand.
CCACGGCCAGAAAGACCTGAA